>JAJRUF010000072.1 GCA_024277935.1 Gammaproteobacteria bacterium | reverse complement strand
TTTGACATCGGTTTTATTTGCGTTAGCGGGTTTTATTAATGCGGCTTATGCGAGAAGTTTTGATGATATTACGATCATCCCTACTTTTGTGTTAACACCGTTAACCTATCTTGGTGGTATTTTTTATTCGATTAAAATGTTGCCTGAATTCTGGCAGACTGTTTCGATGGTTAATCCTATTTTATATATGATTAATGCCTTTCGGTATGGCTTGCTTGGGGTGAGTGATATTAATTTGACGACGGCGTTTACCATTATCATTGGGTTTATTGTTGCTTTGTTTTATTTTAGTTTGCGGTTGCTTAAGCGTGGGACTGGGTTAAAACCTTAACTTTTGTTTTGGCATTGTGGTTCTCGCACCGGATGATAAAGCTATTTCAATGGCTTGTTAAAGGTGGAGAGAAAGTCAAAAGATAAAACTGGAAAATGCTTCTCATTTGCCATCAGCCCGTTTACATATCAAAAGTACAAAGTGCTGGTGTCTACCTCGCGATATGACAAATCATCCAGGACTGAGTACTATCTATACCCTTAAAGCAGCTAATGTAACGGAGTTATACGGAACTACATATCTCTGTTATGTCGAGTTTCCGTATATTCACCTAAAATCAGGATTTTTGCGACGCTGTATATTTAACTGTTATGTGTAAAAAATTAACAAGCAGATTTCAGTCTTAAATTAGCAACAAATGGTAAAAAGTCTTTATCCGTAAACAGTAAAGGGATTTTATTTTCAATGCAGTAAGTTGCAATAATTACGTCCGCCGTTTTTCTGATGGTAATTCCTTTTTTTCTTAATTTTCTAAAATCATCTGCGCTTCTAATTGCCAATTCCTTTCCTAGTAAATCATGCACGGTTAATGATGTTAAAACATTCTTAGCTGCTTTATAGTCTGTATCACTCCTAAAGCCTTGCAGTACTTCTGCAAGTATAAGATCACCAATTACAACTTCTTCAAGTCCAAGTATTTCATTCAATTTGTCTGTTTCAGCATTTACAGTACCATTGAAAAAATCAATCCAAACACTTGAGTCAACTAAAATCATTATTTAGCTCTCATTTCTTCCAGACTGCCTTCCCACTTTAATTTGCCTCTAAGTGCTCTTATAGAAGCCTGTTTATTTAATTTAATCAATGCCTTAAGCCCAAGTTCCACGGCTTCTTTTTTGGTGGTTAAACCTGTTGCTTTTAAAGCATCAGCCATTAAGCTATCATCAATCTCAATATTTGTACGCATCACGGCCTCCAATGTGTATGATAAATAATATGTGTACACATGGTAGCAAAAAAATATAAATGAATAACAAAATCATTAAACACAGGGAAACAAAATCTACTCGGAATAAGGGGATATTCATTACCGTGGCGGCGATATTCGCATTGATAATATTAACTACATATAAAACCCCGCTATTCAAAAAAGAACTCAACGGAAAAATAATGGGGTTTTCAGAAATCCATAATAAAACAGAATTAAAATTAATAGCTACTGTACGTTTAGATAATGGCGCTCAAATTCTAGCATCTATGCCTCCTGACTTACTAAAACGCTATGAGACTAAGGCTACGCTTATAGAAGGGGTTACAATATTTGGGCGTAAAACATATACGTTTCTTCGATACAATGAGATGTAAACATTGCAATGTAATAGCAAAGGTTAAAAAGAATGAAAAAAATAATCCTATTATGTTTTTTCACATTGACGGCCTGCGATCAATCGCCATCTGAAAAAACAGTAAACCCTGAATCGACCACATCAGAAGTAGCAGATAAAAGTTCAACTGTTACAAGTCGCTGGTACACTCAATCACAGCTTGAGGTCGGTTATAAAATTTATCAGAAAAATTGTTTACGGTGTCATAATAAAGATGCCGTCGGCACGCTGGAATGGAAAAAAACACGACCAAATGGGGATTACCCACCTCCACCGCTAAATGGTACTGCGCATGCATGGCATCATGATATTGGGACATTGACACGTACGATTAAAAATGGAGGTATCCCGTTAGGCGGTGTGATGCCTGGATTTTCAAATCAATTGTCCGATGCAGAGATTCGTGCAGTAATTGCTTATTTTCAAAGTTTCTGGAGCAATGAAATCTACGATTCGTGGCTTGAAATCGGAGGGCTTTAAAGTAAGTAATCTTCTGTCGACAAAATAGATGCTTGTAGTGATCGAATAGCACCGGACACTTTAATTTCGGTTGCTTCGACCTATAGCTGGGTTGAATCCTTAGTTTTCTTTCTCATTCTCACGCTCCCGCGTGGAAATGAGAAGGAAGAAAAAATTTTATGAAATTTGAGTGCTACAGTAACTGGAACCAACTACCAGCAAGTGTTGATTCGCTATTTGAACATGCTGGAAATCAAAGCATGTTCTTCACCCGTGAATGGTTCGAGACACTTTACGCCACAACTTTCGAGGAGGATCAATCGCTGTTGTTGGCCAGCGTGGTGGACGATGATAGTGTGCTGGCACTACTCCCCGTAGTCGAAACGAATAAGGAGAACTGGAAATCATTCAACCATCGTTACACGGCTCTCTACAGTCTGCTGCTGGCAGAAGAAAAACAGGCAGAGGTTCTCGACTGTCTGGCCGAAGGTTTGAATCAATTGCCTATCCACTCTTTGCAGTTAGAGCCCGTTTCTGATAACGACAACAACCTTCTGAGCCTGCAACAAGCTTTGGAATCCAAAGGCTACGAAAACCATCAATACTTCTTTTTCTATAACTGGATCCATCGCACCCGGGGACAGTCATTCGATGAATACATGGCCGAACGACCTGCTCAATTGCGTAATACCATCACACGCAAGCGTCGAAAGCTGGAACGTGAACACGAATGCAAGATACGAATGTTCAAAGATGAAGAAGTACAACAGGGTCTAATCGATTATCACGCCGCCTATTCAGCTAGCTGGAAAGCGTATGAGCAATATGTAACGTTACTCGATGCGGTTGCGATTAACCTGTCCGTACCAGACTGGACAAGACTCGCCATTTTATACATCGATGGGAAAGCCGCTGCGGCACAACTCTGGTTCGTTGTTCACGGTAAAGCAAGCATCTTCCG
>JAJRUF010000071.1 GCA_024277935.1 Gammaproteobacteria bacterium | reverse complement strand
CAATTTTACAAGCGGCAAAAAGAAAAGCGAGAGGATATAAAATTCAGCATTTCAAAACAATTGCCTATTTACTGACGGGTAAATTAGATTTTTCTAAAATAAATTCAAATTGCTTACCCACTTGATTTTCAAAAGAGCCCAAAATAATAATCTCTCTTAAGCCAATGGCAGTGACCGGGAGTGTAGGAACGGGGAAAAAATATAGTTACAACGCAAGAAAATTGGCAAGAGCCTCTTTGACTAAGGAGCGTGTATGGAATAACTTCCCGAAATTATAACGTAGGATTTTTGTTTCAGGTAGAATGATCTCATGAGGCGCATAGCAAGCTACGCAATGAATGAGATCATTCCATCTGGAGCAAAAAGACAAGTTAGAAATCGGGAGGTTGTTTCATGCACGTTCCTAAGGGGGCTTAATAAATAATTTTTTGCTCTTTCAATAAATTATAAATATCATCAACAGACTGTTTATCACAATCAAATGATGCATCCACGGTAGTTGATTTATTTTTGATAGATAAACAAATTAACCCTGCATGTGTAATAGCTGAAATTAATGATTCATCTCCAGTTTCTAATACTGTAGTTGCATGACCAGTATCAAATAACTTTCTTTCTAGTTGATAAGCAATATCATGGCTATTGGCACCGCTTAAGTTAATGGCAGTGGCTTTTTGGCTAAATCTAGCAGCACGCTCATCAGCAGATACATGGCTTAAGTCTTCATTACCTGTTTCACCAGTAATCATACCTGCACCAACAGTCACGTTACTTAAACGGTCAATAATAATAAATGCGCCAGTCCCTTTATTTGTCTTGTAACTATCAAATACTACAGGCGCATTAACAGAAACAGTGCAAGAAGCAATTTCATTAAGTTTTAAGCTAGTCGCATCATGATGCTCTAAAGTATTAACATCAATTCTATAGTTAATAGCTGAAATTGAGCCTGAAACTGCACGGGTTGCTAGTTTAATAATATATTGCCGACCAGGTGCCATGGTCTTTTCATCCATCCAGACAATAGAAGCATTAAATTTATCAGCAACCACAGGCGCTATTGTATTTTCACCGACAATCATATCGCCACGGCTGATATCAATTTCATCTTCCATGGTTAATGTTACCGCCATAGAAGTAAAAGCTTCGTCTAGGTCTCCATCATAAGTGATGATAGATTTAATTTTGCTACTTTTGCCTGAAGGTAATACGGTAATTTCATCACCTTTATGGAAAACCCCTGAAGCAACTGTGCCACAAAAACCACGAAAATCAAGGTTTGGACGGTTTACATATTGAACCGGAAAACGAGCGTCAGACAAATTACGGTCAGTTGAGATTTCAACAGTATTTAATGTTTCCATCATTGGCTTACCTGTGTACCAAGGCATGTTTTTACTTGGGTTTACCACATTATCACCATCTAAAGCTGACATAGGGATAAATTGAATATTACCTAAATCTAGCGTAGAGGTAAAACCCAGGTAGTCTTGTTTGATTTTGTTGTAAGTTTCTTCACTGTACTCCATTAAATCCATTTTATTAATAGCAACAATAATCTGCTTAATACCTAATAAAGAGGCAATAAAACTATGGCGTTTCGTTTGTGTTTGTACGCCATAACGCGCATCAATCAATATAACGGCTAAGTCACAAGTTGAAGCACCTGTTGCCATATTACGGGTGTATTGTTCATGCCCCGGTGTATCGGCAATAATAAATTTACGGGTTGATGTGGAAAAGTAACGATAAGCAACATCAATGGTAATACCTTGTTCACGTTCTGCCTGTAAACCATCAACTAATAAAGCTAAATCAATTTTACCCGCACCAGTAGTCCCTGATTTGACACTATCAGCTTGTACCGCAGCTAATTGATCTTCATAGATCATTTTTGAATCATGTAATAAACGACCTATTAAGGTGCTTTTTCCATCATCAACATTACCGCAAGTTAAAAACCGCATAAGCTCTTTTTGCTCATGTTGAGCTAAATAAGCATCAATATCTGTACTAATTAAATCTGATTGGTGGGACATGGAAAATTTTTCCTTTAAAAAATTTTAGGGTCAAGGTAAAAGGTTCAAGGTGAAAAGATCAGGAGCTTATGGGTTTTATGAGGGCGAATAACATTCTTGATAGCTGTTCGGTTTCAGTTTTCCAGAGCATTCCTGTTCCTTTTATTATGTGACCTACCTCAATTCCTATGTATATTTGTGTTCGTAGTTCACCACAAGAGCCTTTGGCATAGTAAAAAACTTATTACTGTCTTTTTTTATTTGTGCTTCGTTCAAACCCTTCGGCAATGTTGCTAGGGACTGATAAGCTACAACGTATAATTTGGTCTTTAAAGCCATAGTCTTTGTAGTAAGAAAATTATTTATATATGTCAACACAAAGCCGAGAAGAACGTTTCCAAACATCTAAGTCATCAAATCCCATGCTTTTCCTTTAACCTTGTGCCTTTTACCTGCTCTTAAAAATACCCTTCACGTTTTTTCTGTTCCATTGAGCCCGATTGATCATGGTCAATCAATCGACCCTGGCGTTCGGAGGTGGTGGTTAATAGCATCTCCTGAATAATTTCAGGTAAAGTTGTAGCAGTTGACTCAACAGCCCCCGTTAAGGGGTAGCAACCTAAAGTTCTAAAGCGGACCATTTTCATCTCTACTTTATCATCAGGACCAATAGGCATACGATCATCATCTACCATAATTAACATACCGTCTTTATTGACGACAGGACGTTCTTTTGCAAAATACAGCGGTACAATGGGGATGCTTTCTAAATGGATATATTGCCAAATATCTAGTTCTGTCCAGTTAGATAAAGGAAAAACACGAATACTTTCGCCTTTATCTAATCTACCATTATAAATATTCCATAATTCAGGGCGTTGGTTTTTTGGATCCCAGCGATGATTTTTATCTCTAAAAGAGTAAACACGTTCTTTGGCGCGTGATTTTTCTTCATCCCTGCGTGCACCACCAAAAGCCGCATCAAACTGATATTTATCCAAGGCTTGTTTTAGTCCATCGGTTTTCATTACATCGGTATGTTTTTTACTGCCGTGAGTAAAAGGGCCTATACCTTGGGCAACACCTTCTTGATTGGTGTGAACAATTATATCTAAGCCTAAATCGTTGATCATTTTATCCCTAAATTCAATCATTTCTTTGAATTTCCAAGTGGTATCCACATGCATCATGGGGAAGGGTGGTTTTCCTGGATAAAAGGCTTTCATTGTCAAATGAAGCATTACTGCAGAATCTTTACCTACAGAATAAAGCATTACTGGGTTATCAAATTCAGCAGCCACTTCGCGAATAATATGAATACTTTCCGCTTCAAGCTGTTTCAGGTGAGTTAGTTTATAATCAGTCATTAAGGGGTTGTCCGTAGGGGTATGGTCCAAATTAAACATTTAATTTAACATCATATTTTAGAATGAATTTAATTTTATTGCTAGTTACGGGTGAATTATATTTTTGATTTTATAAGTATTGTAAAATAAGTAAGTATTAATATGAGACAAGAGCAGGGTGTAGCGTCATTAGTCCAGCAACAAAGAGGGCTGATAACAGCAAAAATTTTATCAAAATTATTACTAGAAGATCTAGCTCACTGTGGATGTAAAATTTACGGTAAAAATTTAGCTGAGAAAACTGTATTATTGGCAGAATTAAAGCTACTGCCTGATAGTCTTTTTTATGAAATGTTTGATCAACGTATTGAATTTACAGTTACTGGGGATATTGTTAATAATCAATATGTGCCTCTGACATATCAAGTTACAGGGCACAAATACAGTTTTTATGGTCGCTGTTCGGTTATTAGAAAAGTCTGTGGAGTTGATTTGTATTTAAGCAAATCTTACACAGGAATATTGAACGATACTGTTAGGCAGAGATTTTCTGTTTCTATCAAACAGTTACTAAAAACTTTACCTTAAGTCTCACTTGCATTGTTCTACATCTATTCTCTAGTGTTAGTTGAATACGAACAAAAGACGCATTTTTTTGTAGGCGCTCAACAGTATAAAAAAGACAAGGTTTATACACTGAAAACTTTGCGATATCAGCTTTTCTTATATCTTCTCCTTTTGTGTTGAAATATTTGTTATAATTGTCCAGTTATTTTATGGGGTATGCCAGTATAGACAGGATGTTTATAAATTTACGGTATCACAAAGGAATCTTGCTACTTGAGCATAAAAACAAATAAACGGATATATGTCAGAATTCGCTAAAGAAATTATTCCTGTTAATCTCGAAGACGAGATGAAACAATCATATCTTGATTATGCAATGAGCGTTATTGTAGGTCGAGCGTTGCCAGATGTTAGAGATGGCTTAAAACCGGTGCACAGACGTGTTTTATATGCAATGAGTGTGCTTGGGAATGACTGGAACAAACCCTACAAAAAATCAGCGCGTGTTGTTGGTGATGTAATTGGTAAATACCATCCTCACGGTGACACTGCAGTTTACGACACCATTGTTCGTATGGCACAACCCTTTTCAATGCGGTATATGCTTATTGACGGGCAAGGTAATTTTGGCTCAGTTGATGGGGATTCTCCTGCTGCAATGCGTTATACCGAAGTTCGGATGGCTAAAATTTCGCACCAAATTCTAGCCGACTTGGACAAAGAAACTGTTGATTTTGTTGCTAACTATGATGAGTCGGAATCTGAACCTTCAGTTATGCCGACACGTATCCCCACTTTACTTATAAATGGCTCTTCAGGCATTGCAGTAGGAATGGCTACCAATATTCCACCACATAATATTGATGAAGTTGTTAGTGCCTGCTTAGCATTAATTACAAACCCTGAGAGTAGTATTCCTGATTTAATGCAATATATACCAGGGCCAGATTTTCCAACGGCTGGATTTATTAATGGTTCTTCAGGTATTTACGATGCTTATATGACGGGAAGAGGGCGGATTCATTTGCGTTCTAGGTGCCATTTTGAAGACAGAGGGGAAGGTGGGTTACAGTCTATTATTGTTACGGAATTACCTTATCAAGTCAATAAAGCGAGATTGTTAGAAAAAATAGCCGAGATGGTTAAGTTCGGTAAACTTGAGGGAATTACGGGTTTACGCGATGAGTCTGATAAAGACGGTATGCGCATGGTTATTGAGTTGCGTAGGGGGGAAGTGGCGGAGGTTATTTTAAATAATCTTTATAAACAAACACAATTGCAAACTGTATTTGGCATAAATATGGTTGCCATTCGAGATGGCCGTCCTTATTGTATGAATCTTAAAGAGATTTTGGGGGCCTTTATTAACCACAGGCGTGAAATTGTAACCCGTAGAACTATTTACAATTTGCGTAAAGCACGTGAAAGAGCACATGTTTTAGAAGGTTTGGCGATTGCATTGGCTAATATTGATGAAATGATCGAGCTGATTAAAACATCACCAAATCCAGCAGAAGCCAAGAAACGCTTATTGGCTAAAAACTGGGAGTTAGGTCTAGTTGCTGCTTTATTAGAAGATGCAGATACTGATAGAACGCGGCCCGAAACTTTATCGCTCGAGTATGGTTCGCAACAAGATGGAACATACAAACTATCTGAAGCACAAACACAAGCAATTCTTGATTTACGCTTACACCGTTTAACAGGCCTGGAACAAGAAAAAATTGTTAAAGAATATAAGGAGTTGCTTCAATTAATTGATGGCTATTTAGAAATATTAGCGAGTGATATTCGATTAATGCAAGTGATTCGTGAAGAATTAGAAGAAATCAAACAGCTATATGCTGATAAGCGACGTACTGAAATTTTACAAGATCACCTTAATTTATCAGCAGAAGATTTAATTACCGAAGAAGATATGGTGGTCACCATGTCTCATGAAGGTTATGTAAAATCACAACCTTTGAGTGATTACAAGGCACAACGTAGAGGTGGGCGAGGTAAGTCTGCAACGGCAACAAAAGAAAAAGATTTTGTTGAAAAACTGATTATTGCCAACACACACGATACTATTTTGTGTTTTTCTTCTTCTGGTAAGGTGTATTGGTTAAAAGTATTTCATTTGCCTGTAGCTAGCCGTGGATCGCGTGGTAAACCTTTTGTTAATTTATTGCCTTTAGAGAAAGGCGAGAAAATTAATGCCATGTTGACAGTGCGTGAGTATAGTAAAGATAAGTTTATCTTTATGGCAACTGAAGCTGGTACAGTTAAGAAAACACCATTGAAGGAATTTGAAAGGCAACGCACTAATGGCAAAATTGCTATTGATTTGCGTGAAAATGACAATTTGGTTGGCGTTGCTATTACGGATGGGCAACAAAATATATTGTTGTTTAGCAGTGCGGGTAAGGCAAATTGCTTTAACGAAACAGATGTGCGCTCAATGGGCAGAACAGCGACTGGTGTAAGAGGCATTCGATTACAGGAAGGTCAAAAAGTTATTTCTTTGATTATTGCAGCAGAAGGTACTGTTTTAAACATCACTGAAAATGGTTTTGGTAAACGAACTAAACTGGCAGAGTTTACACGCCATAAACGTGGTGGGCAAGGTATGATTTCTATGCAAACTTCAGAACGAAATGGTGCGGTTGTCGGGGCAATTTTGGTACATGATTCTGATGAGATCATGTTGATTACCAGTGGTGGTGTATTAGTTAGAACTCGAGTAGATGAAATATCTGTGGTAGGACGTAATACCCAAGGTGTTCGTGTGATTCGCCTTGATAAAAAAGAAAAAGTGGTGGGTGTTGATCGTGTTGATGGCCTGGATGATGAAGATTTAGGTGAGCAAAGTGGAGCGGGTCATTTAGTTGATGATGCTGAAATGACTAATGATACCAATCAAGAACAAGATAATTTTAAAGAAGAAGAGTGAAAATGAGTAGAATTTTTAATTTTAGTGCAGGTCCATCTATATTACCTGAATCGGTTTTATTAAAAGCCCAACAAGAGCTTCTAGACTGGCACGGTACTGGTATGTCTGTTATGGAAATGAGTCACCGAGGCAAAGAGTTTATTTCTATTGCTGAAGAACTGAAAAATGATTTAATTGATCTTCTTAATATCCCTGACAACTATAAAGTATTATTTTTACAGGGTGGGGCGACTGGGCAATTTGCGGCTATTCCACAAAATATATTGCGAGGGAAAGATTCAGCTTGTTATGTTAATACAGGTGCCTGGTCTACAAAAGCCATTAAAGAAGCTAAAAATCATTGTAACGTCACTGTTTCAGCTGATGCAAAAGCATCAAATTTTACTGACATTCCAAGCTATGCTGGTTGGGATGTCGATCAAAATGCTGCTTATTTGCACTACACCGCTAATGAAACAATTCATGGTGTTGAATTTCAAGATATTCCAGACTTTGGAGATATTCCCTTAGTTTGTGATATGTCGTCCAATATTTTATCGCGCACAGTTGATATTAGTAAGTTTGGTATTATCTATGCAGGTTCACAAAAGAATATGGGGCCAGCCGGCGTTACTGTTGTTATCGTACGCGATGATTTAATTGGACAGGCAGATAGTAAAATTGCATCAGTGTTTGATTATAATCAACAGGCTAAAAATGATTCTATGCTGAATACACCTGCTACTTATAATTGGTATTTAGTGGGTTTAGTCCTAAAATGGGTGAAAGACTCAGGGGGTGTTGCAGCAATGGAACAACAAAACCAGATAAAAGCAGATACTTTATATAAAGCTATTGAGCAATCCTCTTTGTATTCAAATCCTGTTAAGAATACTGTTCGCTCAAGAATGAATGTGCCTTTTGTTTTGGCTGATTCAGAGTTAGATGCAGAGTTTTTAAAGTTGGCTACTAAGAGCGGTCTAACCACTCTTAAAGGACATCGTTCTGTAGGAGGTATGCGAGCAAGTATATACAATGCCATGCCCGTTGAAGGCGTGAATGCATTGGTAAGTTTTATGGCAGAGTTTGAAAAAACACATGCCTAATAACTAATACATATTGGGTTATGTTTTTAGCCAGAGTATAAACATAGCTCAACAAATTACGAAAAATGTTGAATTACATTATCTTAATTCAATTAACAGTTTTTTATAAAATAGATTAATGGCAGAGATAACCCCACTTTCAGAATTAAGAGATAAAATTGATGCAATTGATGGTCAAATTCTTCAATTAATCAACCAGCGTGCATCTTGTGCAATGGAAGTTGCTAAAACCAAAATTTCAGAAGGTGAAACAGGGTCATTTTATCGCCCTGATCGTGAGGCAAAAGTTTTACGCCGCATTAAAGAACTAAATCCGGGGCCTTTATCTAATGAAACAGCCGCACGCTTTTTTAGAGAGATAATGTCTTCTTGTCTGGCTTTGGAAAAACCATTAGAAGTCGCTTACCTCGGCCCTGCTGGCACCTTTACTCAGCAAGCTACTTTTAAACATTTTGGGCATGCGGTTAAATCAATCCCTGTTACCTCTATTTATGAGATTTTTACAGAGGTTGAAAAACAACACTGTCAGTTTGGCGTAGTACCCGTAGAAAATTCTACCGGTGGTGTTATTGCACATACTTTTGATAGGTTTATAAGTTCACCTCTTAAGATATGTGGTGAAGTTGAATATAAAGTGCATCACAATTTAATGGGTCATGCTAAAAATTTAACTGAGGTTACAGAGGTTTTTTCTCACCAACAATCACTAGCGCAATGTCGGCAATGGTTAGATACCCATTTGCCTGGTGTTCCCTGTACAGCGGTCAGTAGTAATGCTGAGGCGGCTAGATTGGTTGCTAGTAGTCAAAATAAAGTGGCAGTTGCAGGTGAAGCCGCTGCTCAAATGTATGACCTTAATATCTTAGAAAAAAATATTGAAGATGAATCAAATAACACCACGCGGTTTATAATAATTGGTCAGCAACAACCTGAGTCTACGGGGGATGATAAAACTTCTTTATTGATTTCTACAGGTAACAGAGCTGGAGCTTTGCAAGAGATTATTGAGCCTTTTGCTAAATATGGTATAAGTATGTCGCATATTGAATCTAGACCTTCTAAACAGGGTTTATGGGATTATGTTTTCTTTATTGATATCAATGGCCATAAAAATGATAAAAATGTAAATAAAGCGTTGGAATCATTAAAATCAAAGGTTAATGTATTAAATATTTTGGGTTCCTACCCTAAAGCTGTTATCTAAAATGAATAAAAAAGAGAATATTAGTCAACTGGCTGTTCAAGGAGTACAAAAGCTTATTCCTTATAAAGCAGGGAAACCTGTTGATGAATTAGAGAGAGAGTTGGGGTTAACTGAAATTGTTAAACTTGCATCGAATGAAAATGCCTTGGGTCCAGGGTCAAAAGCAATAGCCGCAATTAAAAACACATTACCTGAATTATCACGTTACCCCGATGGTAATGGTTTTGCTTTAAAAATGGCTTTAGCTAAAAAGTTAAATGTTTCAATAGAACAAATTACTTTAGGTAATGGTTCAAATGAGATTTTAGAATTACTTGCTCGTACTTTTTTAACGCCTGAGTTAGAGGTTGTTTTTTCGCAGCATGCTTTAGCCGTCTATCCATTAGTAACACAAGCTGTTGGTGCAAAAGCATGCATTGCTCCTGCTTTAAATTATGGGCATGATTTACTGGCTATGTTAGCATTAGTTAATAAAAAAACTCGACTTGTTTTTATTGCTAACCCTAATAATCCTACGGGTACATTGCTCTCCTCCATTGATCTAAAAGAGTTTATTGCTGCACTGCCTGAAACAGTAATTTGTGTATTGGATGAAGCTTATTTTGAATTTGTGGATGATGCCAATAAATCTGCTACTATTGCCTGGCTAAATGAATACCCTAATTTAATTATTACTCGCACCTTCTCTAAGGCTTATGGTTTGGCAGGTTTAAGAGTGGGCTATAGCCTGTCATCTTTAGAAGTAGCAGACTTGCTCAATAGAGTTCGTCAACCTTTTAATAACAATGCACTTGCTTTAACTGCAGCTGAAGCAGCATTGTCTGATAATGAGTATTTGGCTGAAACGATAGCCATGAATAATAAAGGGATGAACCAACTCACATCCGCTTTTAAAGAGATGGGTTTAAGCTGGATTCCTTCATACGGAAATTTTGTCTCGGTAAATTTAAAACAAGATGCCATGCCAATTTATGAGGCCTTATTAAAAAAAGGAGTTATTGTACGTCCTGTTGCTAATTATGAAATGTCTGATTTTTTACGCATTAGTATAGGGACTGAACAAGAAAATCAGTTTTTTATCAAGGCATTTAAAGACGTGCTGACAGAGATATAATAAAGCATGTTTAATAAGATTTGTATTATAGGGATTGGTTTAATAGGTGGTTCCATTGCAAGAGCTGCTAGAGAGCAGGGGGTATCTAATTATATTGTTGCTTTTGGTCGCCAATCAGGATTAAAAAACCTACAAACAGCTAAAGATTTAGCGGTTATTGATAATTTTTATATTGATATTGAAGTTGCTGTCCGAGATGCAGATTGCGTTATTATTTGTACCCCAGTTGGTGTAATAGAGCAGGTTTTTAAGCAGCTCCAACCTTTTTGGAATGACAATACGCTTTATATGGATGCAGGAAGCACTAAAGAAAGTGTTATTGCCTCGGCTAAAGCGGTGTTTGGAAAGGTACCTGCTAATTTTATTCCTGCACACCCTATTGCTGGAGCTGAAAGAAGTGGGGTTGCGGCATCCAAAGCAGATTTATTTAAAGCTAAACGTTTAATAATTACACCTGTAAAGTCAAATTCTAAATCACTCATTGATAAAGCCACTGCGTTTTGGCAGAAAATTGGTGCTATCGTTTCAGTAATGGACGTTGAGCACCATGATGCTGTATTGGCTGCAACAAGTCACTTGCCTCATATATTGGCTTTTTCGCTGGTTGATCTATTAGGTAAAAAAGATGAAAAAGTAGAGATTTTTAAATATGCTGCCGGTGGGTTTAAAGATTTTACCCGTATTGCTTCAAGTGATCCAACGATGTGGCTGGATATTTGTATGGCAAATAAAAATGAAATAATTCCTTTAATTCAACAGTTAAAAGTTGGATTGGGAGAGATAGAACAAATGTTGCTTGAAAATCAAAGTCAACAACTTTTTGAAACCTTTACCTATGCCAAACAGGCAAGGCAACGATTCCTTAATCAATTCGATAACGCTATGTCACAAACAATTACCTTTAATATTCAGCCTGGTGGAAGTTTACGTGGAGAAATCCGTGTACCAGGAGATAAGTCAATGTCACACCGCTCAATTATGCTGGGATCATTAGCAGAAGGGGTTACACACGTTAAAGGTTTTTTAAATGCAGAAGATGCCTTGGCAACACTTGCAGCTTTTAGAGCAATGGGTGTCGAAATAGAAGGGCCGGTTAATGGTGAAGTGACTATTCATGGGGTAGGGAAGTATGGTTTAAAAGAACCCAAAGAAGCACTATATTTAGGTAACTCAGGTACATCAATGCGCCTATTAAGCGGTTTATTGGCAGGTCAGAACTTTAATACTGTTCTAACAGGTGACAGGTCTTTATCATCAAGACCGATGAAAAGAGTAACGGCCCCTTTAGCAACAATGGGTGCAAATATTGTAGCTGAAACTGATGGTACGGCACCTCTTCGAATTACTGGAACAGGGGAATTAAAGGCTATTGATTACCTTATGCCTATGGCGAGTGCACAGGTTAAATCCTGTATATTATTAGCAGGTATGTATGCAGAGGGTGAAACGACAGTTATTGAACCCGCTCCTACGCGTGATCATACTGAAAGAATGCTTAACGGTTTTGGTTATCCAGTGCAACGTAATGGTGCTAAAGCAAGTATTACTTCCAAGGGCAAATTAACAGCAACTGATATTGATGTACCCAGTGATATTTCATCAGCCGCGTTCTTTTTAGTGGGTGCATCAATTGCACCTGATTCAGATGTTACTTTAAAGCATGTAGGAATAAACCCCACGCGGACTGGTATTATTGATATTCTACGCTTAATGGGAGCGAATATTGAGGTAATGAATAAGCGTTCTGTGGGTGGTGAGCCTGTTGCTGATTTACGAGTACGTTCTAGTCAATTAAAGGGTATTAATATACCTGAAGAGCTGGTTCCCTTGGCTATTGATGAATTTCCTGTGCTATTTATCGCAGCGGCCTGTGCAGAAGGGCAAACCACTTTAACAGGCGCTAAAGAATTAAGAGTTAAAGAATGTGATCGTATTCAGGTGATGGCTGATGGTTTAAAGGTTTTAGGTGTAGATGCGCAAGCTACCGAAGATGGTATGATTATTCAAGGGAAAATCGAAAACTCAATTGCTGGTGGTGAAGTTGATTCGCATGATGATCATCGTATTGCCATGTCATTTTCTATCGCAGGTCTTCGTGCAACCGCACCGATTACAGTACATGATTGTGAAAATGTAAATACATCATTTCCTGAGTTCCGTGAACTAGCGACTCAATTAGGGTTGAATTTAAAATGAATGTACCCGTTTTAACAATTGATGGGCCTAGCGGCGCAGGAAAAGGCACTGTGAGCCGGTCAGTTGCCAAAAAATTAGCTTGGCATTATTTGGATAGTGGTTCAATTTATCGATCTTTAGCTATTGCTGTATTAGACGAAAGTGTTGACTTGCAAGATATTGATAAAATAGTTGCTATCGCTAAAAATTTAAACTTAGAATTTGAATGTGGCGATGAATTAATCGTTAAACTTAATAAAGTTGATATTACTGCTAGGCTCCCATCTGAAGCAACGGGAAATACAGCATCAATTATTGCAGCCTATCCAGAGGTAAGAGCTGTGTTATTGCAGAAACAAAAAGATTTTCAACAAGCACCAGGCCTAGTTGCAGATGGGCGAGATATGGGAACAGTGGTTTTTCCTAGTGCTGAAACTAAGGTGTTTTTGACGGCGAGTGCGGAAGAAAGAGCAAGTCGAAGATATAAACAGTTGAAAGAAAAAGGTATTAATGCTAACCTTGTACGAATAACTAAAGAGATTGAAGCTCGGGATCGTAGAGATCAGCAACGAGAAACCGCGCCTTTGAAGGCTTCGGATGATGCTTTTTATATAGATTCTTCTAATTTATCTATTGATCAGGTAATAGAAGAAGTCATGAATTTGGTTCATAATGAATCATAGGTGGTTGTTAAGTATTATTATTTAATGGCTTTTATTTTTTAACTTTTAAAATTTTAACTTGCTTATACTTTTTCTAAGAAAGGAAGAGTAACAAAAGCTGGTGTGGGAAAGAAGAAATGAGCGAGAGCTTTGCAGAGATGTTTGAAGAAAGTCTAGTACGCACGGAAATGCGTCCTGGTGCTATGTTAATTGGTACAGTGATTGATATCGATAATGATTTTGTTATCGTTAGCGCACAAGCTAAATCTGAAGGTGTTATTCCAAAATGGCAATTTTTAACGCCTGATGGTGACCTAGAAGTAAATATTGGTGATGAAGTTGAAGTAGCACTTGATTTATTTGAAGATGGACTAGGATCTACACTTCTTTCCCGTGATAAAGCCAAGAAAAATAAAGCTTGGGGTGAACTTGAAAAAGCTTTTGAGGGTGATGAAACAATCGTCGGCCGTATCAATGGTAAAGTACGCGGCGGTTTTACTGTTGCAGTGGGTGCTTTACGTGCTTTCTTACCAGGATCATTGGTTGATGTTCGCCCAATCAGAGATACAACTTTCTTGGAAGGTCGTGATCTAGAATTTAAAGTGATCAAAATTGATCAAAAACGTAACAATGTCGTTCTATCGCGTCGTGCTGTAGTAGAGAAAGAATACAGTGCAGAAAGAGAAGAGTTAATGAAAACTCTTGAAGATGGTGCGGTCGTTAAAGGTATTGTTAAAAACTTAACTGATTACGGTGCATTTATCGACTTGGGTGGTATTGATGGTCTATTGCATATCACTGATATGGCATGGCGTCGTATCCGTCATCCTTCTGAATGTGTTGAAATCGGTCAGGAAATCGAAGTTAAAGTCCTTAAATTCGATAAAGAAAAAACACGAGTTTCATTAGGTATGAAACAAATGGGTGAAGATCCATGGAAAGAAATTGCAGAACGTTACCCAGCAGCGACTCGTGTGCATGGTAAAGTTAACAACCTAACTGATTACGGATGTTTTGTAGAAATTGAAGAAGGCGTTGAAGGTTTGGTTCACGTTTCTGAAATGGACTGGACAAACAAAAATGTTAACCCATCTAAAGTTGTTCAATTAGGTGATGAAGTTGAAGTGATGGTTCTTGAAATTGATGAAGATCGTCGTCGTATTTCATTAGGTATGAAACAATGTCGCACTAATCAATGGGATGAATTTGCTGCAACACACAACAAAGGCGATAAAATCTCTGGAAAAATCAAATCAATCACTGATTTTGGTGTATTTATCGGTCTTGATGGCGGTATTGATGGTTTGGTTCATACTTCTGATATTACTTGGAATGAAGCGGATAAAGAGGCAATTCGTAACTACAAACGTGGCGATGAAGTTGAAACTATCATTCTTGCTGTTGATTCAGAACGTGAACGTATCTCTTTAGGGATTAAACAACTAGAACAAGATCCATTCCAAAACTACATTGGCCTTAATGAAAAAGGTAGTTTAGTAAAAGGTATTGTTAAGTCTGTTGATGCAAAAGGTGCTGTTATTGAGCTTGCTGACAATATTGAGGGCTATTTAAGAGCCTCTGAAATTCAACGTGACCGTGTTGAAGATGCAAGTACTCTACTGAAAGTAGGCGATGAAATCGAAGCTAAATTTATTGGTGTTGATAAGAAAACAAAATCAATTTCATTATCAATTAAAGCTAAAGATAATGATGAAGAGACTTCAACATTGAAAGAGTATGGAACTCAAGCTGCTTCCGGTTCTGCTACACTTGGAGATATCTTCAAGCAATTAGAAAAATAAATAGCCTTAAAAGGGGGGGGCAGATAAAGATAAATTTTGTTCCCCTGTTTATTTCTAGGATTGAATGTGACAAAATCAGAATTAATTGAAGTTTTAGCACGGCAATTACCTCACCTTGCATTTAAAGATGTCGAGTTGGCTGTTAACTGTGTTATTGAACAAATGAGTGAGACGCTATCTGCTGGTGATAGGATAGAGGTTAGAGGGTTTGGGAGTTTTTCTTTACATCATAGGGCACCTCGAATGGGTAGAAACCCTAAAACAGGAGAAGCTGTTTCTTTAACCGCTAAATATGTTCCTCATTTTAAACCCGGAAAAGAACTAAGAGACCGTGTAGATGTGTCTCGTGAAAAGTTCAAAATCATAGATTAAATACTCAACGCATTAACAAAGCAGATGATGAAAATAATTATTACCCTTGTATTTTCTATTGTTTTTGTTGTTGCGTTGATTTTTTCGCTACTAAATTTCCATTTAGTACAAATAAACCTCGGTTTTACTTCAATCTCTCTACCTTTAGCGGTGGCTCTAACATTCGAGTTATTTATAGGAATTGCTATCGGATTACTTTTCTCTTTTCTTAAAATCACCAAAATGAAGTCCGATTACGTGCAACTTGATAAAAGATTGAATAGACCTTTAAAAAAACAAGCTAAATAATTTTTTCAATCCCGCTTCATCCTCTATCGTTTCTTCAAACATTATTCACGAGTAGTGGAATAATTATTTGTCAACCATAAAAAATACTTTAAGGGAAGGTAAATATATGGTATATTTATCAAATGAGAACTATTATCAATTGTATTTTTATCAGGCATCTTGCTATGACGGAAATTTATCTATATGTCTATTAAACTAAAAAATATGTCCGTTGCTGAGAAAGGGAAAATTATTGGCTTTGATAAGGCCGACAAGGGGTATCGAAAACGTCTTTTAGCAATGGGATTAACGCCTGGTACTGAGTTTTCTGTTACTCGGTTTGCTCCTCTTGGCGACCCTATAGAAATAAAAATTAGAGGTTTTTCTTTAACTCTAAGAAAAGCTGAAGCATCTATTTTATTAATTGAAAAGCTATGAATAATTATACTATTGGTGTTGTGGGCAACCCTAACTGTGGAAAAACCACCTTATTTAATTTGCTAACTGGGTCAAACCAACATGTGGGGAACTGGCCAGGAGTTACTGTAGAACAAAAAACAGGTGAATATTCGTTTGGTCGTAAAATTATTAATGTAGTTGATTTGCCAGGTACATACTCACTTGAATCTGCCGATGATCAAGTTTCTTTAGATGAGAAGGTTGCAAGAGACTTTGTTGCCTCTAAACAAGCTGATTTAATTGTTAATATTATTGATGCATCAAATATTGAAAGAAACCTGTATTTAACAGCACAATTAATAGAAATGCGTGTACCCATGATACTTGTGCTTAATATGATGGATATTGTTGAGCAAAGAGGGATTAAGATTGATTTTGAATTTTTATCAAAAAATTAGCTTGTCCTACTCTGCCTATTACAGCCTCATCTCATGAAACGTCAACTCAATTAAAAGACCTTATTGATGAATCTGTAGTTGATAAGCCTATCCCTAATTTGCATATTAACTATGCTTTACCGATTGAGCTAGCTGTAAATAAATTGATCCCTTTAGTTACTGAACAAGCCAAGCGGGAGAGCTGCGATATACGGTGGTTAGCATTAAGACTTTTAGAAGATGATACTTTGGCTATTCAAATTTCGGGCAATCATTTAAGTGAACAAGTTTCAAAACTTCAGGCTGATATTGAAAATGAAACAGATGATGAAATAGACATTCTTGCTGCTGATGCCAGATATTCTTTTGTAAACAAACTAACCAAAGGTGTCGTCTGCCGGTTAAATGAAGTTTCTAGATTCACTTCAGATAAAATTGATCAAGTCGTTTTAAATCGATTTCTTGGTATACCTATTTTTCTATTAGTCATGTATATCATGTTTATGTTTACAATAAATATTGGTAGTGCCTTTATTGATTTTTTTGATCAGGTCTTTGCAGCTATTTTTGTAGATGGATTCTCATTACTACTTACTGCAATTGCTTGCCCAGATTGGTTAACAGTATTATTAGCTAACGGAATAGGTGGTGGAATACAGGTTGTTGCTACTTTTATTCCTATTATTGGTTTTTTATTCTTATTTTTATCTGTACTTGAAGATTCTGGATACATGTCTAGAGCGGCTTTTGTAATGGATAGATTTATGCTATTGATCGGCCTTCCAGGTAAATCTTTTGTACCTATGATTGTTGGTTTTGGCTGTAATGTTCCCGCTATTATGGCGACTAGAACTCTTGATAACCGACGGGATAGAATTTTAACCAATTTAATGAACCCTTTTATGTCTTGTGGTGCCAGGTTGCCTGTCTATGCATTATTTGCTGCTGCCTTTTTCCCCGTAGGAGGACAAAATCTGGTTTTTGGACTTTACTTGCTTGGGATTTTCGTAGCCGTTCTTACTGGACTCATTATGCGGTATACTTTATTTAAAGGTGAAGTATCACCTTTTATTATGGAGCTTCCCACTTATCATATTCCAAGAATTAAAAGTGTGTTTTTAAAAACATGGGATAGGCTTAAATCTTTTATTTTTAAAGCAGGAAAAGTCATTGTTCCTATGGTTTTAGTTTTAAACTTTCTTAATGCTTTAGGTGTTGACGGCAGTTTTGGTCAGGAAAATACGCAAAAATCGGTATTAAGTGAAATTGGCAGATCTTTAACTCCTGCATTTAAACCTATGGGAATTAAAGAAGACAACTGGCCAGCAACCGTTGGTATTTTTACAGGCGTTTTAGCAAAAGAAGCTGTTGTTGGCACTTTAAATGCTCTGTATAGTCAAAATTCAACTACTGAGCCAGATATTGGCACTCAAAATATAATAGAATTTAACTTATTACAGTCCTTGTTAGATGCTTGTGCCACAATACCTACTAATTTATTAGCCGTGTTAGATAGTTTACTGGACCCTTTAGGTTTGGATATAGGGGATTTGTCAAATATTGAGGAAGTAGCAAACAATCAAAATATTTCAACAGGCACTTTTCTGGCTATGCAAAATAGTTTTGAAGGGAAGGTTGGAGCATTTGCCTATTTGTTATTTATTTTACTCTATGCGCCTTGTGTTGCTGCAACAACGGCAATATATAGGGAGACAAGTATTAGTTGGGCACTCTTTGTGGTATTTTGGACGACGGGCTTGGCCTATATGACAAGTACCATTTTTTTTCAAACAATGACCTACTCATTGCACCCTGAATACTCCTTACAATGGATAACAAGCTTAATCTTAATTTTTATTGCTGTTTTGATTGGACTTTGGGGTGTTGGTAAAATGATGGAATTAAAAAGTGAGGCTGTCAATGATTTTATCTGAACTTAGAGATTATTTAAAAGCAAAAAAAAGAGTAACATTAAATGAGTTGGTTATTCACTTTGATATTGATCCTGATGCTCTCAGAGGAATGTTGAGAAAATGGGTAAGCAAAGGTAAGGTTCGCCAATTGCCGGTAGGAGATAACTGTGGAACGGGCTGTTGTAAATGTGACCCTACATTAACTGAGTTTTATGAGTGGGTTTAAGGGAGTTTGATGGAATAAAGTTAACTATATTGCGAAGAATTTTTGTTTCTGAGCAAAAAGGCAAGCGAGATGGGTAACTTTATTTCTTCAGACTGCCTAAGTTAATAGCAGGTTAAAGGCACACAAGGCACAACGAGAGAGCTGAGCTTCTAGGTATAGAAACTCTGCATGTATTCAGAAAAGCCAGAAATTAGCTTATTTCACGAGACTGATTTATT
Source organism: Gammaproteobacteria bacterium (assembly GCA_024277935.1). Classification (GTDB taxonomy): domain Bacteria; phylum Pseudomonadota; class Gammaproteobacteria; order Methylococcales; family Methylomonadaceae; genus QPIN01. Next base: position 5,742 of record JAJRUF010000071.1, on the reverse strand, counting down.
TCCCCCTGTAGTGAGTAGTATGATATTCCCCCTTTTTGATTGCATAACCACACCTCTTTTGCTCCTTGGTTGAGATAAAGCTCAATTTTTTCATTCATTTCATCTTTTGAATTAGATGAGCTAACTATTTCTACACATATTTCAGGAGCTACTGTATAGGGCGTTTCTCCATCATACTTAGTTATAAACTCACCTGATGCCCATGCTACATCAGCAACTTTTACACCTTCAGGTGTTTGTATTGAACATTCTATGATTATCTTTCCAGATTTTTTATTCATATCTATGGTCTTAGCCACCTCATATTGACGTATACCATGATTATTACTAGCAGGGCTCATAAGAATTTTTCCCCACTTGTTCAACTCAATTTTAAAAGGTAGATCTTGTAGAAAAGGGCTTTCTATGATTTGTTGCCATTCCATAACCATCTCCTATTTAGCAATATTAGATATAATATTACATCAAAATGATGAAGGATATTTTTGTTTTTATTTCTCGCCACAGCAGGGCTCTTCGATACGTGGGTTCGAAACTAAAATGTTCCCTATAAACTAGACCAGTAAATAAAATAGAGTTTTACCCTCCAAAGCTGAGGAGTAAGAATGTTAATAAGTAGAACACAACATAGCACCGTGACAAAAGTAAAAGTAGTTTTGGAAGCCTATTAAATTAAAATTTAGAGCACTGTCGAGCGGACTTTAGTCCGTAATAACTCAAAAATAGCGACTCAATGGCAGGCTAAAGTCAGCTCTACAATTTATAAGCTGTTTCTTGTTAATCACAAAAATAAGTTAATCAATCAGTTGTTAAGCTTAACGAGGTTGCAATTATATTATCAGGGTTTTCCTCATCTATTTTTACATCCATTCAAAATATTCTTTTTATGGCTATTTTTTTCTCTACTAAGTGTGCCGCTATTGCCTTTGCTCTTTTAGCTGCTAAATCATGTAATACTTGTTTATTAGTAGGTACTAATGCTGCTAGTTTGTTTTCTGCAACGGTGTAAAAGTCACCCGTTTTCGGAGTAATTAATTCAGGTGTACCAAAAAGTGATTTTTTGGCCAGCTTTGGAAACTTTTGAATAAAAAGGTCAGCTAGTAAGCGTTGATAGTCTTTATCTGAGTGTACTAATTGTTTAGGTAATTCCTTTTTACTCTTCTCTTTTATTAATTCATTAATCCGTAATTGTAATATTTTTTTATCCAGGGCTGCTGTTTGCATTTGAGGCCAGTCTAGGTTGGAATAAGCTGTACCTTCAATTTCCAACCTTAAGGCTGGGCGCTGAGTAAGCGCGTTGGCTAATTCATCTAGTTTTTGGGACTGTTCGGCTGTTAGCTCTGCTTTTCCGGCAGAAAATGTAATTTTACTAACATCTTCGTCACTGCCAATTAATGCAGCGATAGCATTAAAAGGAGCACTTATCACTTTAGTGAGTACATTAACGAGTGCATCTGCCACAATTCCAGCGATACTAAATTCAGGGTTATCTAAATTTCCTGTTACCGGAACATCTAAAGCTATTTTTCCATCACTATCTTGTAATAAAGCAATAGCTAAATCTAAAGGTAAAGAGACTGCTTTAGGGTTTTCTACTTTATCGCCTAAAACAAGTTGGTCAATCAATAAACTATTTGATGCTTGTAACTGTTTATTACGAATTTTATATTGAAATTTTAAGGTCATATTACCTTTTTCAATTTTACGCCCAGCAAACTCAGCCATATAAGGTGTCATTAAAGGAAGGGGCATACTATTAAAATCAACTTTAAAATCTGAATTACCTTTAGAGGGGGAGATTTTACCTTTAATATTAACAGGTGAAAGGTCAGCAACTCTCCCATTTAAAGCAATTTTTATAGTAGCATTTTTATCAGAGGAAATTCCTTTGACAGAGCCTTTTAAATGATTAATATGAGCCGAAAATGGCAAAATTAGAGATTTATCTGCGAAGTCTGATATTCCTTCAGTCATCACAAAATGATTGACTTTAAAGTTAATCTGAGAGGGTTTTTCTTTAGCAGGCTTATTCGCGGTGACATTTTTACCCTTATCAATAATAATATCAGTGATATTAATTGACTTGTCTTTTCTAATTAACACACGCGCATAAGGACGATCTATTTTTATCGTGTCGATAAGGTATTTGTTAGTGGCTAGGTTAATATCAATTTTGTTTAGACTTAATTTCCTCCAATTGACAAAGTCTTTATTAGAAATTTGATCTCGGGTGGCTAATTTATCAATATGGCTATCGCCTTTAAATACCATGGCTAATGGCTGTTCATTTTTTTGTTGCAAGCTGATATTTGCATTTAAGTTGAAAAAACCGGAAATAATATCAAGTTTGGCAAACTGATTAACATAGGGTTGAAAGTCTTTGAGTGCTATGTTGTTAATAGTTAATTGAATAGTGCTAGAAAAGGGTTCAAACACAGTCTTTCCTGTTACCTTTAAAGAGCCGGTTTTATTTAATCTTAATGCTAATCGAAAGGGTAGACTTGCCCCTTGATTATTGGATAGTTGAGATGAGGTTAAATTGATGCCTGTTATATCAGTTGGAGTTGGGTGGGGTAAGGTTTTGTCCGTAAAGTTTATAGCAAAGTTATTAATATCTAAACGCTTCAACAAAACATTCCACGTCTTTGACTTATTATTTTCTATACGGGAAGTGCTTGCTGATTTTTGAATGGGTGAGTTGTTTGAGGCAAACAGTTTTTGGTAATTTATAGTTTTATCTGTATTTAACCAGGTTTTAAAACGTGCATCTTGTGATGATATTCTGTCAATTTTAATGCTTTGTTGTAATAAATCAACAGCGATACCTGAAATTTTAAAGTCAGGAATAGTGATAATTGGGCTGTTAATCCCTTTTTCGGCTAATTGAACATCAATGAGTGATATATCAGCATTATTCACCAGTAATTGAGTAGAGTTGTTCAAACTACTCAGTTGGTAATCAGCTTTAATTAACTCAGTACCCTTCAAAATATTAAAGTTAACTGAGTTTTGTAAAAATAACTCCCAAACCCTATGGAAATCTACTTGGTTTAGCTCTATATGACCTTGAGATGCAAGAGGGTTTAATTGTATTTTCCCCTGCCAATCAAAGTGACCACCCGAGGCAAATTTTAATGAAAAACCTAAGTCTGATTGTTTATTAATAATAGATGTAAAATTATTAATTTCTAAATTTAAAGGATAAATATCTTCTTGTTGGCCTTGTGCCTGAATATTATCCCTCCAATTTATTTTTCCTTCTGATATAGAAAGTGATGCAACAGTAACAGGGAATAAATCACCGGATGATTGTTGTTTTTCAGGTTCTGCTTGTTTTGACGGAATTAAATCTGAGAAATTAAAATCAGCTTTTTTATTACGTTTGATGGATATATAAGGTTGTTTAAGTGCAATTTTATCAATTTTTAATGATAAGCTTGATATAGAATCTAAAACTGCCAAGTTAAAATAAAGCTGATCAAATTTTACAAATATACTACTATCAAGATCTTTAATTTCTAGCCCATAGATTGAGGCTTCTAAAGAAAACGGATTAAATTGAATATCTTTTACTGTAACCTTTCTATTTAATAGTTGCTCTGCAATACTGGGAATTTTACTGGAAAGAACGGCTGGCAATATTGAAAAACCAATGATGGTATATATTATTAGTAGTAACCCGAAAAAAAGAGCGGTTATTTTAAGTTTGGTTGGCATATTTAATTCCCTTATTGCTGAATACTCCTTTTAGCTGGTTTGTATATTAATTTTATCAATAGCATGTATTGGAGCATCATTACCTGCCATTAGATCTTTAATCGCAGCATAAACCCGTTGGTGTTGTTTAACTTGGCTAAGTCCATCAAAACTGGCTGAAGTAACGGTTAAGCTGTAATGTTTGTTACCACCACAGACTACATTTACCTGAGAGCCGGCAATAGCATCTTCAATGCGTTGTTTTATTTCGGGTGATAGATCAGAAGAAATTTCCATTAAGTAATAAGCCTATATGTTAAATAAATTTAATGTTAATATTTTTATTTTACAATAAATTTGAAGTAGTGGGTTAACCCTGTAGCTTTAATAAATATATTTTTGTTAATAACAGCCTTTTGGAACACAGGATTGAGTCACTCTTTAGTGTAAAGCCCGCGCTCTAATAATGGATGAATTGTTGGAATAGCTATACCAAAAGAACATTGTGTCAGTCCTCACCTCACCTCACCTCACCTCACCTAGGAAGGGCTTAACAGCCCTCATTTTTTCTTAACTTTTATGAGGCAACTCAACTTCAGTAATAATACCTGCATCTGGGTTTTGGAAAACTTTATCATCAAGGTTATTTTCTGTTCTGGCAATAATACAAGTAACAGTCGCATCACCGGTAATATTTACTGTTGTACGCACCATATCTAATATCCTATCAACACCCAGAATTAAACCAATACCTTCAACGGGTAGGCCCACCTGATTAAATACCATGGCTAACATGATTAACCCGACTCCTGGTACCCCTGCTGTACCAATTGAGGCTAAAATAGACATACCCACAACAGTTAGGTAATCAGTTAGCCCTAAGTCAATAGCATATACATTGGCAATAAATACAGTAGCAACACCTTGCATAATGGCTGTGCCATCCATATTTATAGTTGCGCCTAAAGGAACAGTAAAAGCGGCGGTTGCATTGTTTACCCCTAAGCGTTTTTCAACTACTTGTAAGGTAACGGGTATGGTAGCATTTGAACTGGCGGTACTAAATGCAAAGATATGTGCAGGGCGCATTTTTTTTATAAATACCCAAGGGCTTAGTTTGGCGAATAAGGCAAGTAATAAACTAAAAGTCCCTAATCCATGTAGTAATAAACAAAGAATAACCACAGAAAAATAGCCGATCATCGGTAAAATTAACCCTATTCCCTGGATAGAAAATGTTTTGGCCATTAAAAAGAAAACACCAATGGGTGCAAAGTCCATCACAAGTGTAACGACTTTCATCATAACTTCATTGAGTTTTTCGGCTGTTTCCGCTAATTGACGACCAATATCTCCCGTCATTAACATAGCAATTGCAAATATGATAACAAAGAAAATAATTTGTAGCATATTGCCTTCAGCAAAGGCATTGACAGGATTGCTCGGGACAATATTTATAAATACATCGGTAAGAGGAGGTGCTGGTTTTGGGGTAAAACTGGCAGTGCCAGTAACTTGTTCAAAACCTTCACCAGGTGCAAATAGAATGGCAACAGTGAGTGCCAAAGTAATGGCTAAGCCTGTGGTTGCAATATATAAGGCAAATGCTTTAATGCCTACGCGGCCAAGTGCTGCCACATCGCCAATGCCGCAAACACCACAAATTAGGGAGAAAGTGACTAAGGGTACGACTAGCATTTTTAAAGAATTAACAAAAGCTGCGCCGATAACATGAAATAAGCCATTAACTAAATAGGTTTGTACAAATTCTATATTATGTGCAAACGCATTAATCAAACTGCCGGCAATTAAACCAAGGCACATGGCGATAAGTATTTTTGTGGTGACAGACATTTTATTGCTCATGTTTAAATTGCCTTGTTGTGAATAGATGGAGTATTAATAACGAGATGTGCTAAAAATATTTAAAATAGAATTGATTGCATCAATATCTAATTCAGAGGTTCTAATGTTTTTTTTGCATAAAGCGCCTCTAAAACCTAAATAATCTGCATTGAAATGTATTAAGTTTGGAATATCCTGTTG
>JAJRUF010000070.1 GCA_024277935.1 Gammaproteobacteria bacterium | reverse complement strand
CTACGAAGGTTCAAAAGAACAGTCCGCTCGGACGAATTCTTTTAAATATCTAAATAAAGGTCATGTAGCTCAGCTGGTTAGAGCACGGCATTCATAATGCCGGGGTCGGTGGTTCAAGTCCACCCATGACCACCATTATTTCAATAAGTTACGCTATTTATCATCTCTAGGATGTTTTCTGGGTCGGCGATAAATAAAATACAAAAGATTAAAAATTCGGTTTCCTCGCGGAAGTGCTGGTTCGATTCTGGTTTCCCAGTGTCATATATTTCAATAGATTAGAAGCAAATATTTATAGTGGTCTATTTTTATTTGCCTCTATGTAGACACCTAAAGCTCATTAAACCAAAGCTCAATACCATATACAGCCTTGAACAAGGGCTCAAGCGGTGACGATAACATTGTAGCCAGAGCAATATGAGTATCGTAGTAAAAAAAGACTAACGTAGTTAAAAGGCAAACCAGAATAATTGAACCATTAATAATTATTAACGTACTTTGTTGAATAGATAAGTGTTTTTCTAGGCGCATAAACTGGCTTCTAAGCTCATTATAAAGCACAGCATATTTTTCTGATATCTGCTCCTTTCTCGAATCGATTTCTGTTTTTTCAGCCAACAAAGTTTCTTTTTGGCTATAAGTCAGTCTGCCCATCAAAATCGCAAAAATGAACATCCCAAGAAGTATGGCAGCATTCAAAAGAGTATTTGCATCAGTATTTGTTGTCTCCAACTTACTTATAACAATAAGTAATGTTAGCGGAATAGCTACAAGACGCACTTGTGCTGATGAAATTGCATCATTGATTGAGCGAAAATAGTCGCGTATTTCAATAAGTAATTTTTGTTTTTCATCGTCAAAAGTGTATTTACCTGCATAAAGCTCAAAATTACCAATAAAACGATTTACTAATTCAGATATGTTTTCGATCAAAAATGCAAAACCTGCTGCTTCACCTTGAGGAGATAGCATTTATATGATGGTCTTTTTAAGAATTAAACGCTTATCGCTAGGGTGAACACCATCTTCTATAAAATGCTTAAGCCTTTCGATAGATCGCACTATATCCTCTCCACCTTTACGTAAATTTTGTGCAGTGTACGTAATTGACAAGCGGAACTTTTGCTCATGGCCAAGAAATAAAAAATAGCGATCCTGAACTGTCGGGTGGTAATCCGAAATATCATTTTTTTCGATAAGTTCAATTAAATCAAGAACTGCTAGATAAGAGGATATTAACGGATCATTGATTTCGTCGCTCTGTTTGATTAATAACTTCTGATCGGACAGATAGAATAATGCTGGTTGCTGGTATTTATAATCGTGGTTAGGTAAAAAACTATCAAATGACTTAGCAAAAAATGCTTGTGGAAAACTAGGGGTTATAAAGGAAACTTGGACGGATTCATCCGTGGTTAAGTTGGAAATGTTCGTCGCAAGAATCTGTCTGCCCCCTTGCTCAACGACCAGATCTAAATCCATCTCATCGATACTCACAAGTAAGTCGATGGATTGTTTATCCAGATATAATGTCCCGCTCATATGGGTATTATCTTTCCACACAGCATCTTTGAGCAGTTGTGATAACTTAACGATTGATTTGAGTTTATCGCCGTTAGTAAGCATTGGGGCTACTCACCATTATACTCGTTGAGCAACTTCTTTAACTGCTTTGGCACCTCACGAATAGTAAGAATACCATTCTGCCAAGTGGCTTTGGGTCTGTCACCTTCAAGAGCTTCCTGTTCTATTCTGATGGACATTAGGTCATTTTTTCCGGCTAATCGAGTAAATCTCATCAGTTCATTTTTACTGAGATTAACCCCTCCTTGAAGCTTTATATCTTTGCTTTGCGCAAACTCTATAAAAGCGTCAGGATTTTCAGGCTCCATAATCCGTGCAACCACATTAAGATCAAAGGGCTCACTAGCCTCAACTTTTTTGTAGCCATAATCACGGACAGCAGATCGCGCATTATGTTCACGATCTGGAGTCCAATCATTTTTCTTACTATATGTCCGTATCGCTTCCTTCAAAGCCCGTGTATTTTCTTTTTGATCTACGTAGCTAGAATCATCAATGCCTAAGAAGTTTTTAAAGTATTCAGTGACAACCAGTCGTGAAGTTCCCTTTAGAAAAGAAATATAATGTTTTTTTTCTGCGTTAGCAGATTTCGCTCTCCATGTGGCAAAGTTGATTCTGGCTGCAAAATGGAGCTTATCTAGATCTAAACGTTCTACATCTTTAAGTTCAAGATTTTTATCGAATGATAGCGCTGCGGCTTCTTTCAACATAACAACGAGTAAAAATTCACTATGATCATGATAACGAATAAATAATAAATACCCGCCAGTGGAAAATAGCTGCGCCTCCATTCGATCACGTAATTCTTCTAATGTTCGATGTGAAAAAGCAACGAAATCGATAGTTTTAGTTAGGAATTCATTGAGTTTTTCGGGGAAAATATGAGGATCTTTAAAGTCACCATAGGCAAGGTTGGCTTCCTTTCTGTAGCTTTTAAGCACATCCTCAACCAAATGTTGTAGTGCAGTAGAGGTACTCAGTTATTTGTCACGCTTGGTTACGGTAACTTCTTTTTTTCCTTTCTCAGCATGTACTTCATGAACGATACAATTTAGTATATTCATTATTTTTCCTTTTAGAATATGTAATGGTTGTACGTGACATCGAGTCCAACTCTATCAAATACCTTGAAATTCTGTCACATAATACAGCAAGATATAAATAACAGGAAATCTCATCTAATTAACAGGCAGAATTACCAATTAGTAAAAGGTGCCGAGTAAAAGGTGCCGGAGGGATGTGTGCCATGAACACAGAATCAAACGCTGTGTGTAACTGTAATAAAGATGGGAGTAGGTCTCCCGAAGTCTACCTATAGGGGTCGGCTTCAAACCAGCTGATGCTGCTGGCGTAAAGAGCGTTGGTAGTGAGAACGCAGTACGGGGTCAGGCCTTACATTCCACACTTTTTCATGGCTCCGAGTAGGGGGTAGTCCGCTTCAGTCCATAAATATTTCAAGTTACTTTGCAGCGGTCTACGAAACCTAGCTAAAAAGTATTATGGAAGATCATGTACTGAAGATGGAGTAAAGCGTTATTCCCAAATAAAATAAAACCTTGAATAGCATGGGCTCCGTGCTATCATGTCTCTATGATAGCTTCTTTTAAGAATCAGGCAACAGAAGATATATTCAATGGCAAAAATACAAAAAATGCCAGAAAGCTTTGTCCTCGCTCATTATGGAGGGTGTCAACAAGAAAACTTGACCAGCTTGATTCTGTTGTGAAATTAGAAGAACTCAAAGTACCGCCGGGTAATCGCCTTGAAAGCCTATCTGGTAATAGAAAAGAAGAATTTAGTATAAGAATTAACGACCAATACAGAGTTTGCTTTAAATGGAGCGAGTCGGGCCCATTTGATGTAGAAGTCACTGATTATCATTAGAGGTAGAAGTATGCGCATTCCAACACATAGAGAACCAACACATCCTGGTGAAATGCTTAGAGAAGAATTTCTGCAGCCAATGGGAATTAGTCAACGAGACCTGGCTGACGCTATTCATGTACCCTACCAGCGTGTAAATGAACTCATAAATCAAAAGAGAGGTGTCACACCCAGCACAGCTCTCCGCTTAGCCAAATTTTTTGGTGTTTCTGCTGACTACTGGTTGAACCTGCAAATACGGTGTGATCTTTATCGAGCACAGCAAGCTGAAAAAACTGATATTGAATCTATTCAAGATTTTCAGAAGCTGAAAAAAATGGCATAACAAATTGCCGGATAGCTGATTGTCATGGGTGTAACTAGCATAAGGCTCCAGCCAGAAATAGAAAATCCATTAGAAAATTTGGCTATAAAATGGCAGTACGGGGTCCGACCTTACATTCCACACTTTTTCACGGCTCCGAGTAGGGGTAGTCCGCTTCAGTCCATAAAAATTTAGTTAAACGTATTATTTTACGTGTAATTATGCGTATAACAACGCATGTAGTTATTTGTGCTGCTAGATGAGTAAAATATTGCTTTTGCAGCGCCCCACGAAACCCGACTAAAAAGTGTCATGGATGCACATGAAGATGGAGAGATTAAACATGATAACGAATAATGCCTTGCTAAGCAGGGCTGATCAGGCGGTGTCTATTACAGATATCGCACGGTCTGCAAAGAAGTATTTTGACCGGTTAATCACTGGCGATCAGGATCGTTATGTTGTTATGCGTAACAATGTGCCGGCTGCCGTGGTATTGCCAGTTGATTATTATGAAACTTTAATCGGTGAGCTTGATGATCTAAAAATGGAGATTATCGCAATGAAGCGATTGGTCAATATGGATGAGAATACTGAACTGGTCAGCCATGAGGAGATGTTCGCTCGCTATAAATAATGGTGGAAAGAATAAATCAAAAAAATATTGTCCACAAATGAACGAAAATAAAAAAAAGAAAAACGCAGTTTGCGAAAAAAGCTTTTTGTTTTTAATACCTTGTGTGTTCCGCGCTATTCGCGGATTAATATTTTAAGTTTGGTAGGTCGGGCATTGCCCGACAGAATATTGCACAAATGTCTGTTCAACGGCGGGCAGTGCCCGCCCTTGTATCTCTCTCGATAAGTTGTTTAGCTAACAGCTTATCAGGAAACGTGATGAACCTGAGCCCGCCCTTAGGCTAAAAGCCAGCGACGTAGATGAGGTCTCACGTTTCAATT
>JAJRUF010000069.1 GCA_024277935.1 Gammaproteobacteria bacterium | reverse complement strand
TAATCAATTCTCGGCTATCACTAAAGGGAATACTAAGCTGGTAACTGCCATTTTCCAGCCATTCTGCTTTTTGCTCAGTATGCCAGCATTCATCAGCCACCCAATTGGCTCGTTGTTTTGTAAATTGTAATTGGGCGATATACTGAGCTTTGCCGGTAAAAATACCATAAGAGGATTGCATAAACTCTTGTAATTTTTCATTGCTTGTTTGTTCGGCAGTTTTATCTAATATCTTTGCTAAGTTGATACGATCAATTGAAAATATTCTAAGCTGATTTCTATTATGACAAAAAGCAGCCAAATACCAGTTATCTCTATAGTAAATAAGTTTTTGTGCGGAAATAGTTCTTTCGCTGCATTCACTATTCTGCCCTCGTGCCTGGTATTTAATAAGTAACTGTTTATTGCTAAATAAGGCGGTTGCTACGCGTTTAAATTGGCTGTCATCCTTTAGCCTTCTTCCAACAGTACTGAATTGTATTTTGTTTGCTATAACAGGTTGTGGACTGTTTTCTTTGCTGAGCATAAGATTAATACGCTGTTGCAGGCTGGCTATTTGATCACTTAATATGCCAGGGCTGATATTTTGCAATATTTGCTGACACACCAGCAGTCCATGCAATTCTTCTGAACTAAACCATAACCCTGGCAGTTGATAGGGTTTTACCGAAGATTGTTCGGTTATAGACATAGCCATTAGCTTCTCGGTGATATTCTAAGGGAGCATTAAGGCTGTCACGTAGTGTTTCTATGGTTCGCGTTGCGGTTGATTTTGAACATTCCAGTTGCTGTTTAATTTCTTCTAGGGATAAAGCTGTGCGGCGATTGCTTAATAGTCCATGTAAGCGGAATATTCTGTCAAAACGATCCATAACATATCCTTGTGCTTTACTATGTGTTTTTATTATTTTTTATATAAGGTTTACTGCACTACCCGTTTTTTTGAGAATGCTATACACCTATTTATAACTCGGTATTACAGGATACTACAATAATCACCGAAAGGCTTTAAAGAGACACCATCCAAAAGCTGTTTTTAGCCAGAAGTTTAACCACAGCGTTTTCTTGATGTTATTTGTAGCTTCAATTCTCGCTAACCAATTGATTTAATTGGTCGGGACGGCGGGATTCGAACCCACGACCCCTACACCCCCAGTATAGTGCGCTACCAAACTGCGCTACGCCCCGAGAATCGAATATTATTTGATCAGGCAATGAATATTGCCTGAGTAAAATTGAATGTGCATTCTACAATATATAAACCACTTTTGATAGCTTCATATATTGTATGAATTACTTTATTTTAACAGCTCTAAAATATCTTCTAATTCACCAATCATTTGATGAACAAGTTGCTTACTCCTTGTTGAGTCATCTTTTACACCATCACTTGCTAGGTGAACTCTGGCTCCACCAATTGTATAGCCTTGTTCATACAGTAAAGATCTGATTTGACGAATCATCAATACATCATGGCGTTGATAGTAACGTCTATTGCCTCGTCTTTTTACTGGGCTTAAATCCGTAAACTCTTGCTCCCAATAACGTAGCACATGTGGTTTTACTCCGCATAATTCGCTTACTTCACCAATGGTGAAATATCTTTTTGCCGGTATCGCGGGCAGTTCATTATTATTACTCGGTTCCAGCATATTGCTCTACCCTAGCTTTAAGTTTTTGACCAGACCTAAATGTTACCACACGCCGTGCAGAAATGGGGATTTCTTCACCTGTTTTAGGGTTTCTTCCTGGGCGGCTACATTTATCTCTTAATTCAAACTTTCCAAACCCAGAAATTTTTACTTGCTCTCCATTTTCTAAAGAACTTTTTATTTCTTCAAAAAATAATTCAATCATCTCTTTAGCTTCACGTTTATTTAAGCCTAACTCATCAAATAAACGTTCCGCAAAATCAGCTTTTGTTAATGCCATTTAATTAATCCCTCAGCTTTGCATTGATATTATTACCTAACACCTCTAATACCTTATTAAATATAGCATCAATTACAGAGTCTGTTAATGTTTGTGTTGAATCTTGTAAAATTAAACTTAATGCAACACTTTTATAGCCTTCTTCAACGCCTTCACCTCGATAAATATCGAAAACCTGAACGTCTTTTATAAAAACTTCTTTAACCGCAAGTATATTATTAATAATATCTGCTACCGTCACTTTTTCTTCAACTAAAAGAGCCATATCCCTTCGTACTGAAGGAAATTTAGAAAGTACTTCAAATTTTGGTATCGCTTTTTTAAAAACCATTTCTTGCAGTACTTCAAATAGAAATACCGGTGTTTCAAAGCCTAATTTCTTTTCTATCGTTGGGTGTAACATCCCTATCAAACCTATTTTTTGCCCTTCAGAATTAACTATTTCTGCCGATTGACCCGGGTGTAAAGCAGGATGCTTTACAGTCTTGAACTGGGCTTCACAGTCAGTTAAAGAAAATAACGCTTCTAAATCACCTTTTAGGTCAAAAAAGTCTACTTTTCTACTTTTATTAGACCACTGCTCTTCATTTACATTACCCAAGACCAAACCAGATAACATTTTTTGCTGAACCATTTGCTTATTTTCATTCATAAACCGTAGACCGGTTTCAAATAAACGCACTCTGGTTTGTTGGCGCTTAATATTATATAGAGCAGCATTAAGTAAGCCACACCACAAGGTAGTCCGCATTATAGATAATTCAGAAGAAATAGGATTCTGCAAACGAATAAATTCATCATCTGGTGCAATGGTTTGCTGAATATCCTCATCTACAAAACTGTAGGTAATGGCTTCTTGAAAACCTCTATCAACCAACAAATCTTCAGCCCTGGCAATCGGAAGAATCGCCTCTTCTGCTTTACCCAATTCAGAGCGCATCAGTAAGCTACTATTAGGCAAGTTATTATAACCGTATATACGCCCAATTTCTTCTAATAAATCTGCTTCAATGGCAATATCAAAACGGCAAGCTGGGGGAGTAATATCCCAACCTTCATCTGTCACTTCAACTTGCATTCCAAGACCTGCAAAAATTTTAGTGACCTCAGCATTTTCCATGCTGATACCTAAAACTTTTTCGATACGTGCTTGCCTAAGCTTAACAGCATTCCTAGCTGGTAAGGATTCAGTTGTTGTAACTTCTGTAATAGGGCCAACACTACCATCAGTAATTTCAACAATCAGTTGTGTTGCACGCTCAATTGCTCTTTCCTGCAAGCTAAAATCCACACCTCGCTCAAAACGATGGGATGAGTCTGTATGTAAGCCAAAGTTACGTGCTTTACCGGCAATAGCAATGGGTGTAAAGAAAGCACATTCAAGGAAAATATCTTTAGTTTTATCAGTAACTGAAGTGGCTTGACCTCCCATTACACCCGCTAATGCCAAGGCTTGCTTTTCATCAGCAATAACTAAAGCTTCACCATCCAGTTTGATTGTTTGGTCATTTAATAAGGCTAATTCTTCACCTTTTTTACTTATGCGTACAGAAATAGAGTCCGTTAATTTTTCAGCATCAAAAGCATGTAAAGGTTGGCCTAACTCTAGTAATACATAGTTAGTGACATCAACAATAGGTCCTAAACTTCTAAGGCCAGAGCGTCTTAAACTCTCCTGCATCCATAAAGGTGTTTGTGCATTGGGATTTACATTCTTAATTAAACGACCTAAATAACGCGGACAAGACTCTGTATCTTCAACTGACACATTAATAAGGTCATCATGTGTAATCTCAACAGGAGCGACTTCTACAGCTGTCCAGTCCATCTTATTTAATACCGCAACTTCTCTAGCAACACCTTCGATACTTAAACAATCAGCACGGTTAGGGGTTAAATCTAATTCAATAATTTTATCATCTAAAGAGAAGTATTCGCGAATATCAGTACCTACGGGGGCATCTTCAAGCAATTCCATAAGTCCATCAGCATCTGCTGCTAGACCTAGTTCTTTCTCAGAACACAACATGCCCAGCGACAATTCACCCCGTAATTTTGATTTTTTAATCTTAAAATTGCCTGGTAAAACAGCTCCCACTAATGCCGCAGGAATTTTTAGCCCTATTCTTACATTGTTTGCACCGCAAACAATTTGTATGGGCTCAGCTTCTCCAACAGCAACCTGACAAACTTTCAGTTTGTCTGCATTAGAATGCTGTTCCATCGAAATAACTTCACCCACGACAACACCTGTAAAGTCAGCTGCTGCGGGCTCAACTGAATCAACTTCCAAACCCGCCATAGTTAGCTGTTCTACAAGTTGTTCGGTTGTTATAGCTGGATTGACTAGCTCTCTTAACCAAGCTTCACTAATTTGCATAATCCTGCCTTAATTAAATTGTTCTAAAAATTTAAGATCATTTTCGAAAAACATTCTTAAATCATTAATTCCGTAACGTAGCATCGCTAAACGCTCCACCCCCATTCCAAAAGCAAACCCTGTAAAGTCATCACTATTAATATTGACCGATTTAAAAACTTCGGGGTGAATCATGCCACAACCCATCACTTCTAGCCACCCCGTATGACCACAGACACGACAGCCTTCGCCATCACACATCACACATTCAATATCAACTTCTGCCGATGGTTCTGTAAAGGGAAAGTAAGAAGGTCTAAATCGTACTTGAATATCTTTTTCGAAAAAAGCACGTAAAAATTCGTAAATCACACCTTTTAAATCAGCAAAACTAACATCTGAATCAACCAAAAATCCTTCTACCTGATGAAACATAGGGGTATGAGTTACATCAGAATCACATCGATAAACTCGACCCGGTGCAATCACTTTTAGAGGAGGTTTATTCGCTTCCATTGTACGAATCTGCACTGGTGATGTATGTGTTCTTAATACTGTATGGGGATCAAAGTAAAAAGTATCATGCATTGCTCTTGCAGGATGATGAGCTGGAATATTTAAGGCTTCAAAATTATGATAGTCATCTTCAATTTCAGGACCTTCTACAACACTAAAGCCAACACTCGCAAAAATTTTTGATATTCTTCGCAAAG
Source organism: Gammaproteobacteria bacterium (assembly GCA_024277935.1). Taxonomy (GTDB): domain Bacteria; phylum Pseudomonadota; class Gammaproteobacteria; order Methylococcales; family Methylomonadaceae; genus QPIN01. The sequence goes on along the minus strand of JAJRUF010000069.1, from coordinate 21,205 downwards.
TAATAGTGACAGGATGAAGACCAGCAATAGATTGACCTCGACCAGGCAAAGTAACATCTACTGACTCACTCGCTAACCTTTTATCTAAAGCAGCTTGTTGCATTGCTATTTTTGTTTGTTCCAGCTTTTGTTGGAATTCACCTTTAGCTTTATTAATAACTTGACCAACAGCACGCCTTTGATCGGGATCAAGTTTACCCAGTTCCTTCATCTGTAGAGTGAATGCACCCTTTTTTCCCAGATAGGAAACTCTGACTTGATCTAATTGGGTAAGGTCTGTTGATTCTGCAAGGGCTTGCATGCCTTGCGATAGAATTTCTTCAAGATTGGCCGACACTGCTCAGCTCACTATATGTAGTATTAGGTGGAAATAGAAAAGTCGGAAATAGTTATATTTGATGTTTTAAATACTGCGAATAACCTCGCAACACTCAATTTAAACTTATTCTATGTAAATAGAGGAATTAAACTCCCTCTTGCTTTAAATAAAAACAAGAGAGAATCAAAAAAGCGTATTGATCAATCAATACGCTTTACCTTTTTTAAGAAGGCTGGCTTTGATTTGCTTTGGCAATCTCAGCAATTTTAGCAAAAGCATCCATATCACGTACTGCAATATCAGCTAATACTTTACGATCTATCGCTACATTAGCTTTTGTTAAACCGTTGATAAAGCGACTGTATGACATACCACACAAACGGGCTGCCGCATTAATACGGACAATCCATAAAGCACGGAATTGACGCTTCTTTTGCTTACGGTCACGGTAAGCATATTGACCTGCTTTAATAACCGCTTGCTTAGCAACGCGATAAACTCTACTACGTGCACCGTAATAACCCTTCGCTTGCTTTAGAATTTTTTTATGTCTTGCTCTGGCAGTTACGCCGCGTTTTACTCTAGCCATGATTCTTTCCTGTGATTATGCGTAAGGTAATAAACGTGCAACCATTGGCACATCTGAAGGATGAATACTGGCTGCTTTACGCAACTGTCTTTTACGCTTAGTCGTTTTTTTAGTTAAAATATGACGACGGTGAGCTTGACCACATTTAAAACCACTTTTGGTTTTTTTAAACCGTTTAGCAGTACCACTATGGGTTTTCATTTTAGGCATTTGTTTTCTCCAATAAATAATTAAAACATCCTTGAGATTCAAACTCGGTAAGGCAAAATGCATGGCCCGATCGAATGAGTTGCATCAAATAATGCATTTAACAGCTCATTCCTTGAGCCGTAAGGTCTACTTACAAACCTATTTCTTCTTTCTTGGTCCCATAACCATAACCATTTGGCGACCTTCAAACTTAGGAAACTGCTCGACTAAAGCTAATTCCTCCAAGTCTTTTTCTATTCTTTTTAACAACTCCATGCCAATCTCTCTATGAGCCATTTCTCGCCCACGAAAGCGCACAGTAATTTTAGTTTTATTACCTTCTTCAAGAAACTTGGTTAAACTTCTCAATTTTACTTGATAATCACCTTCTTCAGTTCCAGGCCTAAACTTAATTTCTTTAATCTGAATCTGTTTTTGTTTCTTTTTAGCGGCTTGCAACTTTTTATTCTGTTCGAACTGGTATTTTCCGTAATCCATTACTTTACAGACAGGAGGATCTGCATTAGGTGAAACTTCCACCAAATCCATATTAGCTTCAAACGCAAGTTGCTTAGCTTCCGCTAATGTAACAACACCTACTTTTTCACCATCATGACCGACAACACGAACTCTTCTAGCTGTTATATCGTTGTTTAAGCGTGTGGTATCTCTTTTAGAAGCGATGCTTTATTCTCCATATATATTATTATTTTTTGTCTGCTATTTGTTTATTCAACATATTAGTTAAATCTGCTAATGGCAAACTACCTAAATCGTCACCCTTTTGCGAACGAACCGCAATCGTTTGATCTTCTAATTCTTTATCACCAATAATCAAAAGATAAGGAACGCGTTGCATTGAGTGCTCGCGAATTTTAAAGCCTATCTTCTCATTTCTCAAGTCTATTTTTACTCTATAGCCTTGTTTTTCTAATTCTTGCCTAACTTTTTCGCAATATTCCTCATGTCGGCTAGCAATATTCATCACTGTCAACTGTACTGGAGCCAGCCATAATGGGAAGGTTCCAGAGTATTGCTCAATCAAAATACCGATGAAACGTTCTAAAGATCCCAATATGGCTCTATGCAACATGACGGGCACTTGTTTCGAGCCATCTTCGGCAATATATGTCGCATCTAAACGGCTTGGCATTGAGAAATCAACTTGAATTGTGCCACATTGCCAAACACGATCCAAACAATCCTTTAATGAAAATTCAATTTTAGGACCATAAAAAGCACCTTCACCAGGTTGCAACTCCCAAGCCAGGTTTTTATTGTTTAAAGCAACTTCTAGTGCTTTTTCAGATTTATCCCAAACATCATCATTACCTACCCTGTTTTCTGGGCGAGTAGATAATTTAATTATAACGTCTTCAAATCCAAAGTCTTTATAGACTTCAAACAATAAATCAATAAAAGTTGAGACTTCATCTTGAATTTGATCTTCAGTACAGAAAATATGCGCATCATCTTGTACAAAATTTCTGACTCGCATTAATCCGTGCAAAGTCCCTGAAGGTTCATTTCTATGACAAGAACCAAACTCAGCCATTCTAATGGGCAAGTCTCTATAGCTTTTTAAACCTTGATTAAAAATTTGAATATGACATGGGCAGTTCATCGGTTTTATAGCATAATCCCGATGTTCAGAATGGGTAGTAAAGATCATATCACCAAACTTTTCCCAGTGACCTGATTTCTCCCATAACGAGCGGTCAACTAATTGTGGCGTTTTTACCTCTCCATAGCCATTCACTTGTAATTTCTGGCGTATATATTGCTCTATTTGTTGGTAAATACTCCAGCCTTTATCATGCCAAAATACCATACCAGGCGCTTCTTCCTGGGTGTGAAACAAATCTAGAGACTTTGCTAATTTACGATGATCTCTTTTTTCAGCTTCTTCCAGACGATATAAATAAGCTTTTAATTCTTTCTTATCCGTCCACGCAGTTCCATAGATACGTTGTAACATTTCATTGTCAGAATTACCGCGCCAGTATGCGCCGGCAATCTTCATCAACTTAAAGGCTTTTAATTTACCGGTACTTGGCACATGAGGGCCTCGACATAAATCAGTAAATTCACCTTGTGTATACAGCGAAAGGTCTTCGTTGGAAGGAATAGATTCTATTATTTCTGCTTTATAATTTTCACCTAAACCTTTAAAAAAACTAACCGCTTCATCTCTGGAAAGAACAGAACGTGTAATCTCAATATTTTGAGAGACCAAGAACTGCATTTTCTTTTCAATCGCTTTTAAGTCTTCAGGCGAAAAAGGGTGTTCATAAGAAAAATCATAGAAGAAACCATTATCAATCACTGGACCAATAGTAACCTGGGCTTTTGGAAATAACTGCTTAACTGCCTGAGCTAATAAATGTGCTGTTGAATGTCTGATAACATCAACGCCTTCTGCATCTTTTGCGGTAATAATTGATAGCTCAGTATCTTGTTCAATTAAATAACTTGCATCAACTGTTTTGCCATTTACCTTACCAGCCAAAGTTGCTTTAGCCAATCCCGAGCCAATTGATTTTGCAACAGCCATTACGGTTACTGCTTCTTCAAATTCTCGCTTGGATCCATCAGGAAGAGTAATTATTGGCATTATCGTTATCTTTTAGTTTTTGCAATAAAAAAGCACCGCATTGCGGTGCTTTATAATTTGGTAGGCGCGAGTAGATTCGAACTACCGACCCCCACCATGTCAAGGTGGTGCTCTAACCAACTGAGCTACGCGCCTAAGGTCTTGTGTTCAGAACCAGTATTATATCAAGACTTTTTCCTTATGCAAGTCTATTAATCTTTTATTTCTAACAAACCCAGTTAAACCATCATTTCAGCTTGTAGTAATTTAATCTCATCTCTTACCGCTGCTGCGTTCTCAAATTCTAAATCTTTGGCATGTTGATACATTTTTGCCTCTAGTTGCTTAAGCTTTTTTGCTACTTGCTTAGGTGTCAGAGCTTTATAGTCTGCAACCGATTCAGCCACCTTTGCTTGTACATTATTAATAGACAGGCCTGACCCCGGAATCTCCAGCTCCATAATATCTGTTACTGATTTAAATACTGTTTTGGGTACTATGCCCCTTTGTTGATTGAAAATATGCTGTTTTTCTCGACGTCGCTCTGTTTCATCTATTGCTTGCTGCATCGACTTGGTTATTTTATCGCCATATAAAATGGCCCTACCCTTTACATTTCTTGCCGCCCGCCCTATCGTTTGTACCAAAGAAACGACTGAACGTAAAAATCCTTCTTTATCTGCATCCAAGATAGCGACTAGTGAAACTTCCGGTATATCCAAGCCTTCCCTTAACAAGTTAATACCCACCAAAACATCAAATAACCCTAATCGTAAATCGCGAATAATTTCTACTCGTTCCACGGTATCAATATCTGAGTGTAAATACCGAACCTTAACACCGTGCTCCATCAGGTAATCCGTTAAATCTTCAGACATTCTTTTAGTTAAAGTAGTCACTAACACGCGCTCTTTTAACTTCTCTCGTTTATGAATCTCCGATAATAAATCATCTACCTGTGTAGTTGCAGGGCGCACTTCAATAATTGGGTCCAATAACCCTGTTGGCCTTACAACCTGTTCCACAAACTGATCTACATGCTCTTTTTCATAAGGGCCTGGCGTAGCTGAAACATAAATTCTTTGAGCTGTTTTTAGCTCAAATTCATCAAACCTTAAGGGTCTGTTATCTAAGGCTGAAGGCAATCTAAAACCATATTCAACTAAGGTTTCTTTTCTTGATCTATCCCCTTTATACATGGCTCCAATTTGTGGCACCGTCACATGGCTTTCATCAATAATCAATAAAGCATCGTCCGGCAAGTAGTCAAACATAGTCGGTGGTGACTCGCCCAATGCTCTTGCCGACAAATACCGGGAATAGTTTTCAATTCCTGAGCAATAACCCACTTCCATAATCATTTCTAAATCAAACAAAGTTCGTTGCTCTAATCGTTGCGCTTCGACTAATTTATTATTGGATCTTAGCTGTTCCAGCCTCTCAACCAGCTCAATTTTAATCTGCTCAACTGCTGCTAATAATTTTTCCCTAGGGGTGACATAGTGTGTTTTAGGGTAAATCGTATAACGCGCCAGGCGTTGGGTAACTTCTCCCGTCAATGGATCAAATAAAGACAATCTTTCGATCTCATCATCGAATAACTCTATTCTTAATGCTTGCTCATCAGATTCAGCGGGGAAAATATCTATTACATCACCTCTAACACGATAGGTTGCTCGCTTGAGGTCTATATCATTGCGGCTATATTGCATTTCAGCTAAACGCCTTAATATATCTCGTTGCTTAATAATATCGCCTTTTACCAGATGTAAAACCATCTGAAAATAAGACTCTGGCTCACCTAAACCATATATTGCCGATACCGTTGCTACAACAATGGTGTCTTTACGTTCCAATAAGGCTTTGGTTGCAGATAAGCGCATCTGTTCAATATGCTCATTGAGAGAAGCATCTTTATCAATAAAGGTGTCAGAAGCTGGCACATAGGCTTCTGGTTGATAATAATCATAATAAGAAACAAAGTATTCCACGCTATTTTCAGGAAAAAATTCTTTCATTTCCCCATAGAGTTGAGCCGCTAATGTTTTATTGGGCGCCATAATCATGGCTGGGCGCTGTGTTTCCATAATCACATTAGCAATCGTAAAGGTTTTTCCAGACCCTGTAACGCCTAATAATGCTTGATGCACTTCTCCATCATTTAAACCTTCAACTAGCGCTTTGATTGCTGTGGGCTGGTCTCCTGCGGGTTGGTAGCGGCTTTGAATTTTAAATTGTTTTTTCACTCTTAACTTCTGGCTATTCCGTACTGATTAACTCGCCTTAATATATTTGGGTAGCGGATTAAATTTGTAGCTTTAACAAAGAGACCCTATTGGCAATAAACTTTTGGGATCACTGGCTTTAACCTGCATTTTTCATTGCAAGAATAAACTTAAAACCTACGCCCCCAATACCACCGGAGAGCTAATAGTCCTGACAGCAAATATTAGCTGTTATCTTCTGCCATAGCCTGTAGCAAGGACAAAGAAATCCCCTGAGCCGCAAGATTAATTTCATCAATACTTGGGTAAGAAGGGGCAATACGTATATGCTTATCATCAGGATCTATACCATAAGGAAAAGTAGCTCCTGCTGGAGTAAGGATAATTCCAGCATTCTTTGCAAGCTCTATCGTACGTTTTGCTAGACCTGGTGGGGTTATCAAATCAATAAAGTATCCCCCTAAAGGTTTACTCCAACTGATATTATCTATTTTCCCTAGGTATTGCTCAAAAATTGAATCGACTATATCAAACTTTGGCTTAAGAATGGCACGGTGCTGGTCCATTAAACTATCGACACTCATAGTATTCTGAAAGAAACTAAGGTGCCGCAATTGGTTAAGCTTATCGGGCCCAATAGTCCGAACAGAGACACATTTTTGCCACCAATCAATATTTACAATTGAAGAGGCTAAAACAGCAAGTCCAGCCCCTGCAAAAGTCATCTTGGACGTAGAAGCAAAGACAATGGCACGATCAGGGTTTCCAGCTACTTGACAAAGATCCAGGATATTAGCAATAGCAATACGTTCATCAGTCAGGTGATGAAAATGGTATGCATCATCCCAAAAAATTCTAAAATCACTTACTGCGCTCATTGAAGCCAATCTCTTAATAACTTCTAAGGAGTACACAGTACCTGTTGGGTTACTGTATTTTGGTACACACCACATACCTTTAATTGAATCATCACTACTCACTAATGACTCTACAATATCCATATCAGGTCCATCTTCCAATAAAGGCACATTAATCATTTTGATGCCAAATGCCTCCAAAATTGAAAAATGTCGGTCATAACCGGGAACAGGACAAAGAAATGATATTGGTTTGTCATCGCGCCATGGTAAACCACCAGGAGTGCCATAAAGCAATGCAAATACAATCACATCATGCATTAAAGCTAAACTAGAACTGCCATCAACGACAACTTGGTTCATAGGAACATCAAGTAATGAAGCAAAGAATTCACGCACTTCAGGCAATCCAAGCTGAATTCCATAGTTACGACAATCCGTTCCATTACTTTTAATTTGGTCTGCTATACCGGTTTCTTTAAGTAAAGGCAGTGCCAAATCAAGTTGCTCAGGCGAAGGTTTGCCTCTAGACATATCTAGCTTTAAATTCAACTTAGTAAATTCTTGGTAATTTTTATACATTTATTTATTAATCGTAATGATGGGTTAAACAATACTTCAGATAAAATCAAACTAATTATACCTTATAAGGGTATCCTCAGTATTTTATAGATAAGAGCAGACAAAGCTAACTCACTAAAATAAAGCGGAGCGTAACACCTACCAACTTTTAACTAAATCACCTGCTCTGATCTTTCTTATATCAGAAGAAAGTTCCATTGTACCGACTGCAAACCTTGCTTGCACATCCTGAATATTAATCACTCCAATCAGCTCACTCGCTTGCATCTCACCACCTCCTTTTAATGAATAAACTACCAAACTATCCCCTTTTCTTAATTTATTCTGAGCATTTGCAGCAATATAAACTTTGTTATTTGCAACCTTTAAAACATTGGTCGAAAAGGGGTAACAAGCAAATAAATGTTCTATATCTTTACTCGCAAGCTGTATTATTTTAGAAATTTTATGACCTGACGGTGTTGCCTTAAAACGCTCACTGCCCACCGCATAACCAGTGGGAATCCATACATCACCCACAACGGTATCTGGATATCGATGCTGAAAAAGCAAGGCTCCTGTCAAACCATCATGCACATAAACATCAATAGCAATACCCCGTCTCGCCCAAAAATCTCGCATCATTGATTTTACTTGCGAAAGAACCCCGGCACCTCTCATATATTCAGTGGATTCAACCTCAAAATCTCTGATGACACCTGATAATACAAATTGAGCACCCTGCTCTTTGGCTATTTGTACAATAATAGAATCTTGATAGCCTGTTTCATCAATAATTTCTGGAGCCATATCAGGGCGAGAATACAGCACGGTATGCGTTTTATTTTTTCCTATAAAATCACCCGACTCCATAAGAATATTCATTATCTCTCTTGGAATACCACTATAAAGGTCCTGAGTTTCATTGGCACTTATCTGACCAGAAACAACACTTGGAAATCCCATAACGGTGATTTTTTTTCTATAAGGAGAGTTGCATTCTTGCCCTTCAGATAAAACCGCCAGTACTTGAAGATGATAAATATTATCAGCAACCCACTCGTCAACAACTTTAGTACTCCCTAAAATAGCTTCTGATGAATATTGGCTACCTGCTTCAAGTGATACATTTCTAATGGCGGATCTAAAGGCTTGTTTTCTGGCCAATAGCTTAGCACCGTTGTTGATAGGTGCTTGGCCTTGCACAGTATACGCTCGCGAAGCCTGCTTTACTGTAGAGTCAGCATCAACTGCAGACTTAAGTTTCATACACCCCTGGGTAAAAACCAGGCTGATTAAAAAAAACAATGAGGCAATATTTTTCATTTCACTTTGGCAAACACTAATTAAAAACCATATTTGTAAAAAACCAGTATCGTGCAAAAGCAGATGCAGCCGAATTACTCACCCAATTTAAATCATAAAACCCCATATTTAACAAAGCATTATCAATCACATTAGCTTCTTTAGAAAAACCTGAAACACTTAATTGTGAGGCACAATCTGAACAGCTTATATTAACGGTAGATACTGACGCTTGCTGATAAGCTATTCGAGTATATTGGATTTTGCCATCTTCCCGTAGACATGTTGATACCTTTTCAACTGTTGTTGAAAGACAACTATAGAAGCGAGGCGTTAATACCAAGGCTAATTTGACATTTTTTTGATCCCGAATCATTTTTGATTCAATAACTTTTGCTTGCCGCATATACAAATCAAGATAAATTCGAAAAGCTTCTGCTTTTATAACTTGATCTGCAACCGACAAGCCTTTAGTCAACCTTTCCTTATAGAGCCGTTTAGCCAGTCCCCGGTATGCATTTATGGTAGCCACTTGCTCAAGCGCAAACTGATTTTTCTTTTCAGTCAAATACAGTAATTTATGTATTCGACTATAGCCTTGTGCAGTTAAAACCTTATCTGCTATTTTTACACTCATCTTATCAGACTTTGTGCTGACTGAAGAGCACGCCACCAGAGCCATACTAATCAGCAGTAAAAACAACCTTATCATTTTATTCATCAATAACCTCCAGGTCTGTTATATTTAGTTATCGACTCAATAATTTATTTCTTAAATTATTCCCCTAAAACTTCGGAATTATCCACTCTTTCAACTGACCACAGTTTCTCTAATTGATAGAAATCACGCGCTTGAGCAGTCATCACATGTAAAATAATATCGCCCAAATCTAACAATACCCAATCAGAGCCTTGCTGCCCTTCTACACCCAAGGGTTTAAAACCATTTTCTTTTACTTCAACTAACACATAATCAGCCAATGACTTAGCATGACGTTCTGATGTTGCTGTTACAATAACCATATAATCCGTTACACTGGTTTTTCCGATAACATCCAATACGGTAATTTCTTGCCCTTTGCGGTCATCCAGAACGCCTTCTACTATTTTTAATAACTCTTTTGTTTGCATTAATTTCTCTTTTGATACTTAATTTTGCTGACTCTTTATATCGAGCTAACCTTATACTCTAATATGCCCATCGCCCAATACGATATATTTTAATGAAGTAAGACCCTTTAAGCCTACGGGCCCTCTAGCATGAAGCTTATCGGTACTTATTCCAATTTCTGCCCCTAAGCCATACTCAAAACCGTCGGCAAAACGTGTTGACGCATTAACCATCACTGAACTTGAATCCACTTCACGCAAAAAACGTCTAGCTAAAGTATAGTCTTCCGTCACAATCGTTTCTGTATGACCTGAACTATGCTGATTAATATGTTCAATGGCTTCATCCATATCTGCCACAGTTTTAATCGATAAAATAGCGGCTAAATACTCTGTATCCCAGTCTTCATCTGTTGCTCTAGAACATTCAGGAATAAGCGAACAGGTTTTAAGGCAGCCTCTTAACTCAACCCCTTTATCAATATAAAGACTAGCTAATAACGGTAATACCTCAGCGGCTATAGATTCGGCGACTAATAATGTTTCCATCGCATTACAAACTCCATAGCGATGAGTTTTGGCATTAGAAGCGATATTAACCGCCTTTTCTATATCAGCCTTACCATCAATATAAACATGACAAATACCGTCTAAATGTTTAATAACGGCAATGCTTGCTTGCTGGCTAATTCTTTCAATTAAACCTTTACCCCCCCGAGGGACAATCTCATCAACATAATCATTCATAGTAATTAAAGCACCCACTGCCGCACGATCAGTTGTTTCTACAACTTGAACAGCTTCTGTAGGTAACCCAGCCGCTTGCAAACCTTCTGAAATACACGCGGCAATGGCTTGATTAGAATGAATCGCCTCTGACCCTCCTCTTAAAATACAGGCATTACCTGACTTTAAACAAAGGGCGGCTGCATCAATCGTTACATTAGGACGTGACTCATAAATAATACCAATCACACCTAGTGGCACTCGCATTTGCCCTACCTGTATTCCACTGGGTCTATAGCTAAGGTCTGTTATTTCACCAACAGGGTCAGCTAGTGCTGCAACTTGATGCAACCCTTCAATCATTGAATCAATACCCTTTAGGCTTAATTCAAGCCGATCGAGTAAAGCGGGTTCCAAACCATTTGCTTTACCAGCGGACAAATCCTTCTGGTTTTCAATAACCAAGGCATCTCTATTGTTCTCTAATGCCCCTGCAATTTTTATTAAAGCCAGATTCTTTTTTCCTGAGTCTGCTTTACTCATTTCTCGACCCGCTTTTCTAGCTTGCTGGCCCAGTTTGTTCATATATTCTGTTACTTCCACTTTAAAATGCTCTAAAAGTATATCAATAAGCGATTATAGCCTAATGTGGTTAGCCAAGAGTCATAATTTAAAGAGCATTAATTAATGCTCCCTTTTCTTTCTAAGTTTATCTCTATTGATATACAACCATTGTATTGCAATAATAGGAATACCAGATTCAATTCTGCCGTCTTCAATCATTTTAAAAGCTTCATCAAATTTAATCGTAGAGACCATAATATCTTCATGCTCTTCATCTAAACCATGAACACCACCTATATTACTGCTATCCACCTTACCCAAAAATAAACTAATTCGTTCCGAAGCTCCACCGGGTGTAGTGTAAAACTCATTAATTAAAGTCAGCTCTTCTATTTCACAACCCGCTTCTTCAACAGATTCTCTGTAAGCCACCTCTTCAGCAGTTTCCCCTTCCTCAATGGCTCCTGCAACAATTTCAAGCAGCCAAGCTCTATCTGGGTTTAAAATAGCACCTGCTCGAAATTGTTCAATTAAAACCACCTCATCCCTGTCTGGGTCATAAAGTAAAACGGCCACACAATTACCTCGCATAAATAACTCGCGAGTAATCTCTTCACTCCAGCCACCTTGATACAAGGTATGTTGTAATTGATATTTTTCTAATCTAAAAAAACCGTTATAAACAACCTCTCGATTATTTATTTTAAATTCCTTCCTCATTTTTTATATTCCACACGATAAACAACACCTAAAGTATCATCAGCGATTAACAAACTACCATCTGGCATTTGTAAAATATCAGTGGGTCTACCTAAGACCTTGCCTTCTGTCGTTAGCCAACCCGTAATAAAAGATTGCTCTAAAACGGGTTTACCCTTGTTAAATTTAACTAAGGCGATACGATAACCATGAGGTATAGTTCTATTCCATGAGCCATGTTGAGCAACAAATAATTGATTAACAAATCGCTTAGGAAACTGTTTACCGGTATAAAACCTCATGCCTAAAGGTGCCATATGTGCTTTAAACTTCCACTCGGGTGCAGTAAATTCAGCGCATTTTCTATCTTCAGCAAATTTTGGATCAGCAATAATACCACCATGACAATAAGGAAAACCAAAGTGCTGCTTATTTTTTGACCATTTATTTAGCTCATCAGGGGGTAAGTTATCGCCTAAATGGTCACGCCCATTATCAGTAAAAAACAACTGTTTAGTCTTAGGTTGCCAATCAAAACCAACAGAATTCCTAATACCTCTGGCTAAAATTTCAAACTCACTACCATCTGGATTAAACCTGACAAGTGATGAATAAATTTCTTTTTTAGGCAAACAAACGTTGCAAGGTGCTCCAACAGCTGTATATAACTTACCATCTGGGCCAAAGCGTAAATATTTCCAGCCATGCCGCTTATCTGATGGCAAGTTATCGTAAATAACATCAGGCTTTAAGGGGTTGTCTAAATGATGGTCTATCTGTTTGAAACGCAGTATTCTATTAGTCTCTGCTACAAATAGATCGCCATTCTTATAAGCTACACCATTTGGCATATATAAATCTTTAGCAATAATATAATATTTATCAGCAAAACCATCACCATTACTATCTTTTACTGCGTAAACACTGCCCTGCTGACGTGTACCAATATAAAGCACACCATTTTCACTTAAAGCCAGAGTTCTCGCATTAGGGACATTATCTGCATAAATTGAGATAGAAAAGTCTTTTGGCAATTGTAGTTGTTTCAAAATATCTTTATGATTATCTGAAGATGCAAAGCTATTACTGATAGCTAGCAGACTTAAACTTAATACTTTAATAAATTTCATTTTCCATTTTCCTCACTAAACTTTTAGCTATCTTAACAGTCCAGTGTATTGAATTTAAGTGTTTACTCCCCCATTACTGAATTATCTTTTACTTTTTATAAATAAGGTGACCTAATATGATGCGAATTATCCTTTTTCTTGCAACCAATGTTGCAATAATGGTTGTTATATCTATTGTTTTTAGCGTATTTGGTATTGGTAGTACGCTACAAGCCAATGGAGTTGACCTTGACCTCAATGCTCTTTTAGTACTGTCCGCTGTGATTGGTATGACAGGCTCCGTTATATCCTTAGCCATGTCGAAATGGTCAGCAAAACGTGCCATGAATGTGCATGTAATTGAAGCACCGCAAAACCAAACTGAACAGTGGCTTGTTTCTTTAGTGTCTAAACAAGCTAAAAAAGCAGGTATTGGTATGCCAGAAGTGGGTATTTTTCAATCTCCAGAGCCTAACGCTTTTGCTACCGGCATGAGTAGAAATAATGCTTTAGTTGCTGTGAGTACTGGATTATTACAAGCAATGAGTGCTGATGAAGTGGAAGCTGTAGTTGGTCATGAAATTAGCCACGTTGCAAATGGCGATATGATAACAATGGCACTTATGCAAGGTGTGGTCAATACTTTTGTGTATTTCTTCGCTTCGATTATTGGCCATTTTGTCGATAGGGTTATTCTAAAAAACGAAGAAGGTCACGGCATAGGATATTTTATCACCCAAATGATTGCTCAAATCGCTTTATCATTCCTAGCCTCAATGCTAGTTATGTGGTTCTCTCGTTATAGAGAGTTTCACGCTGATGCGGGTGGAGCCCGTTTAGCAGGAAGAGAAAAAATGATAGCCGCTTTACGCGCCTTACAACGTGCTCATAGTCCTGAAGATTTACCAGGCCAATTGGCAGCTTTTGGCATAAATGGTGGAGGTGCTCAAAAATTATTTATGAGCCACCCCCCTCTTGAAGAGCGTATTGCTGCATTACAACATAATCGTTAATAAGCACCAATACCTTACTTATCGGTAGGAAAGCCCTATTAGTCATAATCAATCATAACCAATAGGGCTCCCTACTTTCATATCTTGCAAGATATGAATTCTATCAAGCTAATATGAAATTCTCATGACATATTATAAACAAAAAGGAAATAAACTATAAAAATACTGCTTATTGTTAATTCATTTAACTCAAAGTATAGTTATCTCATCTTTAACGAGATATTTTTATTAACTTAATAAGGAAAACTTTTAATTATGAACACATTAAACAAAGATATTTTTACTGGCCTAATGTTTGTTTCTGGGTTATTTGGATTTATATCTGGAGAATTTATCATTTCATCAACTTTGTTTGCTTCTGCTGCAATTTCTAGCAATATTAACCTTAATAGCAATCAATCATAGTTAATAGGTTTCACCATGCAACATCTTAATTTAGTCAATTAAAAACCTTCAAGGCATTTCCTGCCTTGAAGGTTTTTTTATGCTTGCTTTTTTGCAAAAAACCTATCAGAATTCAACCTTTCCCAACACTATTTTTACAGATTTTTTAAGCATTATTCTTCTGCTTAAAACCACTACGCAATGAACCAACTCATTCGATTTTCATTACATCTTTCTTACGACCAATACCTGCAGGTTTACCAAGGAGTCGCTAAAAACATATCAGTTGTTGCCGATGATGGCCGTAGAATTTCCTTTCCAGCAGGGAATGTTCAATCATTTCTTACCAGAGATGGAGTTCATGGTTATTTTGAAATGGAACTAACGGCTGAAAATAGGTTTGTCTCTGTAAAAAAGCTACACGATTAATTTCCACAAAAATACAGTTTTAGTTCGATACCATGACATATTTAAGTTGCTCCTTAACTACTTTCGTTAGAGCGATTACACTCAATTGTCAGTCAACTGAACAAAAAAACCTAGTCCCATAATTTTACTTCTCTTAAGAAACTTAACAACCACCTACTAAAGGTGGAGATTCGTATACTTCGTGCAGCCCCGAATGTGGTTTCAAAGTGATATTCCAAATAATTTTGGGATCACTTCTTGGTGGAGGGTTAAAGTTGTAGTTTTACCAAAGATACCTTCATTAGTGTCCGCCTTTTGGGGGTGTAGGTTTTAATCTGCATTTTCATAGAGAGAACAGGCTAAAGCCTGCGCCCATAGATCATACAGCCCCTTTTATGCAATTTCTTGCTCTATATTTACTTTTTGAAATTGAGTTATAATATTTTTTTTTATTTTAGTAGACGAAGTTCGTGGGTTATATTTAATTTGAACAACTTTTTTTCCATGAGCGTTAAAATAATTTTCCACATCTTGATTGTGAGGTTTTCTACCCCAGTCTTCACCTATAACGAAAATATCCGCTTTAACCTCCTTACAAATAGAAAGGTAATCCAATTCATGGTATGGAAGTACAATATTTACACAGCGGAGTGCTTGAAGCATTTCTATACGCTGTTCCAGCGGAATAACTGGAACTTTAGGTTTGTACAATTTGACAACTTCATCAGAAGCAACGCCAACAGCAACGGTACCGCCTAATGTAGCACAGTATTCCAACAGTGCAAGATGTCCAACATGCAATAAATCAAACGTACCTACCGTATATACTATCATTGTGTTAATTAACTCCTAGATTAAAGTGATTTTCGTTATTATGTTTTTACCCTTCCTATTCTTTTTTATAGAAGTTTCCAGCCATAAATACCCGTTATTCCAAGCGTATAAATAGCAAGAATATATACATTGATCGGGTTACCAGAAAGTTTTGCTGTTTTGATTTGCGATACATTCAAAGCGGCAAGCCCTAAACCGCTAATATAAAGAATGATAGAAAAGGCCCCCTGACTAAAGGCACCTTCAAATAAGAATATGAAAACAAGTATTATATTGTTGTTATCAAGAGCTAGTCCTGTATATTTCGACCCACCTGCAAGACCGAAAACGCTAAAATAACTCAATCTTATTGCGCTAGCAGCAAGCATTAAAAAAGTAGCTAATAAAAATACAGGTTCAAATTTTCCATAGCTTAGTAAAAGAATAGCTGGAGCGACACCATAACTTACAATATCAATTAATACATCAAGCTGACCACCAAATGCTCGGTCGTTACCTGTTCGTCCTTTCATTCTTCTAGCTATGAGACCATCTGCCCAGTCAAATGCCACAGCCCAGATCATGCCGATCATTGCAGCGTAGTAAACGCCTAATATACTGAAGTAAATAGCTAATATTGTGCAGGCTAAGCCTGTAAGTGAACATAGATTAGGAATATCTTTCACATAAGAAAGAATGGTAGGCTGTGATTTTTGAGCTTCTGGTGTATCTGTAGTCATTGTGACCCTAAATTTAATAAGTATACCCTTATTAAATAAATTATGAATAATTTTACTAAAGCATAACCACGAATGTCGAGGAGGTATAGAGAGGGTGCTACCAGGCTGTCAGAATTATAGAGAGTGAAATATTAAAGACAATATATTCAATATGTTATGATTTTATAGTTGAAGGTAAAGCGAGGCATGGCTTGTAGTAGAGCAACGCAGGAGCCGTTGTCGAAAAATAGCGTAGCGGTGCCCCGAGAGGAAAAAATAAACAGCATGTAATTTAAAGTTTCTTTTACCCCATTGATTTATAATAACATTAAAGAAGAAGGGTGGTTATTTCACCCTCTCCTTCCCACTTCATCATAAGAAGATTTTTAAGAGTAGCTTCATCTTTTCAATACTTAAATAGTGATATAGCCTTAAAAATTTGATTCAGTATAATAATCAACAACTCCTCAATTTTACTGCATGATTTCTGTGGTAGCTACCAAGCCCCCTTATAATTTTATGTTCAGATTGCTCCAGCTTTTCATTGAGTAATAAATTTTCAGTCACTGGTTTACTATGACCAAAAAGTCCCAGTAGCTCACAGATAACTCCACAAACTTCCGTTTGTTTTGGTTCGCAATCTGCTTGATGAGAGAAACGGTCACCAATAACATATAAGGGAATATCTCGCTCTTCTGTTAAAGAACCTCCGTGGCTTTTATCCATATTCATACCATGATCTGCGGTAATAATAATTTGGTAACCAGCCTCAATCCAAATTGGAAGGTACTCGGATAGTTCTTTATCTGATCGGCGAGTGGTGTTACGATAATGAGAACTGTCAAGTCCAGAGCGGTGTCCTGCCTCATCAATACTCATAGGGTGAACCAATAAAAAGTCAGGGTCGTAACGGCGGCGTAATAATTCGGCATCTAGGTACAAATGACCATCTGGATATTGCCCATCGTGGTAAAAAGAGCCATATTGAATAAGTTTTTCTGTATCTACAGTATGGCGGTCTCGTACAGCATTGTAGGGGCTTTCGTTATATAGTTCGCTGAACCAATGAAATGCAGCGGCGGCAGTTGACAATCCCGCTTCACGAGCCAAGCTGAAAACGCTTGTTTGGTTTGAATTACGTATGACTTGATTGTGAACAATTCCGCTAACTGCGGGTGTCATACCCGTTAGAATGGTCTCGTAGAGTGGGCGAGACATAGAGGGTAATTCGCATTGTACTTTGTAAAGAGTTGCTTGACCTTGTTCGCCTAATGCCTGAACAAACCCCATGCATTGCTCAGCAATCTTATATGCTAAACCATCAAGAACAATGAGTATTACTTTATCTGTCATTATATGCACTCCGAATGCAGGACTGAATTTAAAAAGTCATTTTTTGCTTACTAATAGTGCATAAAGAATACTTAAGTTTTATGACGAATAAATGACACAAAGAAGGTATTTTGATGACAGACCATGAATTAAGGTGATTAAGAAAGTGTTTAAAATTATCCTAACCATTTTAATTTAATAAATTACGTTTTGTCCGCTCTACAACTTATAGCCAGCAGATTATTAATAACCTTGTAAATATTTTTGGAAGTGAGGCTTTAGCCTCGACGGAATCATGCGAGGCTAAAGCCTCATTTCCAAATGTTAGAATAAATATGAATTAATTGCAGACCTGAACGAAAGGTTGATTTCACTGAACTTTCAATATTGCCTTGAATTTTTTCATTCTGCCACCTACAATCAGTCCGGCTTATACTATACTCATAGCTGGGAGGCCATCACTAATCCTACAGCTAAACGCAAAGTTTAAACTGGATAATGAAAGATGCCTAATATTCCAATAATCCAAACTTCACAAAGGAGTCGCTTGATAAATTTTTATGACTCATATTACCTTTCGATCACCACAAATTACTCATTTTTTAGGTCTGGCTCCTTTTTTAAGGGTAAGTTTACTTAAAAAAGACCTATTAGCTATTGCAAAACAAATTTTTGCTGAATTAGAAACACAGCCTGAAAATCCAGAGCTATTGATGAATGCCTCTATTGTAATGTACATTTATAAGCAAGAGGCATTGGCAATGCAAGCCCAGAAACAAGCATTAAAAATACAAAAAACTTTTTGTATTCCTGCAGCCCAGCAACCCGCTAAAATTCGTTTATTAGTGCTTTCTACTCCCGGGGATTTAGCTGAAAACACACCGATTGACTGCTTATTAGAAGGGTGGGATATTGATCTTATTTTTTACTATTTCAATAAAAGTCCTATTGCTTGGGAAACTCTACCTAATTTTGATATCGTAATAGTAGCAAGTTGCTATTCCACTATTAATCAAGCATTATTAAAAAACTTAAGTATACAGTTAAAAAATTGTCCTAAACCTGTTTTAAATCAGCCTCAATATATTGCTAATACCGAGCGCAGTAAAGCAAGTCAAATACTACAGGCCATTCCAGGCTTATTAATGCCACCCACTGCAAGCATTAATTGTGAAAATTTAACCAATATTGCTCAATTAAAATGTGCTTTAAATACCTATTTTGACTGGGCAGAATTCCCCATTATTTTACGCCCAATTGATTCGGATGCGGGTAAAGATCTCGAAAGAATAAACAGCCCAGAAGCAATTACCGACTATTTAAGCCGAGTTGAAGATGAGTCTTTTTACCTGTCCAATTTTATTGACTATGCCGATAAACAACAACTTTATACCAAAATTCGTATTGTGCTAATTGCAGGAAAGCCACTTATTTGCCACATTGCTATCACCACCGACTGGAAAATTCACTACCTCAATGCACAAATGGAACTCAGCCCTGAAAAGCGAGCAACTGAACAGGCCTTTATGGAAAATTTTGATCAATTTGAACAACAACATAAGATTGCTTTAGAGGGTATTTACCAGCAGTCTGGTCTAGATTATATTGGAATTGACTGTGCTGAAATGCCAACAGGAGAACTGCTAATTTTTGAAATAGATCATGACATGATTGTACACGGCATGGATGATGAAACTATTTTTCCTTATAAACCTCACTTTGCTCAAAAAATTCCTGAAACTTTTCGAACTTTATTACTTAAAAGGATGGCTTAATGCAAACTGGCTCGTTGTCTGCTAATCAACTAAATTTTTCGGGTGGCCCTGGCGCATTACCCGAGTCTGTTTTACAGAAAGTTCAAGAAAGCATTAATGCCATCCCCGGAGTGGGCTTATCTATTTTGGGTATTAGCCACCGCTCAGACTGGTTTCAAAATGTCGTGAGCCAGACTGAAAAAAATATCAAGTCTTTATTAGGATTAGATGCTCAATACCATATTTTATTTTTACAAGGAGGAGCAACCCAACAATTTTCGATGATTCCCCTCTCTTTTTTAGAACCAGGGCAAACAGCCGATTATCTTAATACAGGATATTGGAGTACCAAATCTATTCAAGCTCCGCAATATGGTCAGCAATTTAATACGATATGGTCAGGAGAAAACTCAAAATTTAATCAGTTACCTCATAATGATAATTTAAACTTTAACACCAACGCTGCTTATTTTCACTATACATCGAATGAAACCGTTGAGGGAATTCAGTTTCAAGAAATAATGGGCTTGGATAGTGTACCGAGAATATGCGATATGTCTTCTGATTTTTTATCCAAACCTGTTGATGCCCAGAAATTTGATTTAATTTATGCCCATGCCCAGAAAAATATTGGACCTGCCGGTGTAACCGTTGTCATTATTAAAGATAGTTTATTGCAACAAGCCAACCCTAAATTACCTGGCTTTTTAAATTACGCGACTCAAATTAAGCACCATTCTGTTTATAACACACCTCCTGTCTTTTCAATTTATGTTGTACACCTGATCACGCAATGGTTAATAAAGGATATTGGTGGTTTAACTGCAATGGGGCAGTTAAACAATACCAAAGCCCAAACACTCTATGATTTTTTAGATCATAGCCATGGGTTTTATCAAGGTCGTGCTCTTCAAAAAGACCGTTCTATGATGAATGTTGTTTTTAATTTACCCTCTTTAGACTTGGAAGCCACTTTTTTGAATGAAGCTCAAAAATTGGGTCTATCGGGACTGAATGGACATCGTTCTATTGGCGGAATAAGAGCTTCACTCTACAACGGTCTAAGCCTAGAAGCAGTTGAACAGCTTATTCTCTTTATGCGTCATTTTCAAAAAACCATGACACAACGTGGTGAAACCTGACATGTAGCCACTTTTTAACGGATTATACCGCACTTTCTCGGAATATTGCAGACATAAAAAAACCCTTAATGCTATCAGCAGTAAGGGCTTTAGGTCTTTCTCGGACTTCTCCGAACTAATCTGTGGTGAGGGCCGGTATCAAAATAACTATTAACAAAGGGCTTGAATCTATTTTAAAAAAAGTTGCTACATAAGTGGCTACATTTATATATCGCTGAGTAGTATAATTTACATTTTCAAAACGACTTAACAAGGCACTTAAGAATTTTGTACTTGCTAAGTAACACGGTGCTATTTAGAATAATCTAAAACTTTCAGAAAGGAAAAAAGATGACTACCCAGGCAACCAAAGAAGAACTTGCTCAGCATGAAAAAATACAAGCTGAAATTGCTAAATTAATTGCTGAAACATCAAAAATAAATAGTGAAAATAGGTGGTATCCAGCGATTGTGGGCGCATCAGTCACACTTGCTCTTGTTGCCATTGTTAAAGTTTTTCTTTAATCAATTCTTTAGAGCCTCTTGCAAAACTCCAAATTTCACAGCCCTATATTTGCGAACAATTCTCATTCATATTTTTAAAAAATAAATACCCTTTTTTTTTGCCTTTATCTGTTCTTGAGTCTTATTTTTTAGTTTTTTTCTAAATTTAGGGCATACCTATCCTGTTCTTGAAACTTTTAAGTTACTTTTACTACTTGCTTGGCTAATGAAAAAGTGCTCTACTCAAGAAAGCACATCATTTGGTTGCTGGTCAGTGCCAAAATACCAAACATCAAGTGACACATCACTTT
>JAJRUF010000068.1 GCA_024277935.1 Gammaproteobacteria bacterium | reverse complement strand
GCTCCTGTTAGCCTAGTTGCCTTAACAATTTCTGGTATATCTGCAACTATTCTTGGAGCAATAGGTACTGAAGATGAGCCAATAAGCATTTCTTCTCCATCACTAAGGCTTAAAGTAGAGGTTAATCTAAATAAACTTTTACCATGTGTTTGATCATAGCTTAACTCTTGCTGAGCATAAAGAAACAACAGTAAACAACTGGCGAGGCTCACAGAAAGCCCTAGAATATTAATGGCTGAAAAAAGTTTGTTGCGAAAAAGGTTTCGAAAAGTGATTTTTAGGTAGTTGATAAACATCGTCTTGTTGTTGGTTTGAGTAATTACCCTAATATTGCCAATAAGTGTGCCACCAAGCTAAAACTGCTTAAAGAGATGATTATATCATCTAATGTGTTCAAAAATTAGCTGCAAATGATCGCTAGCGGACAAAATATCATTGACTAATCGTTCGTTTGCCGCCCACTAAATCTTTATATTTACCGTTTTAAGAAAATATGAAAAATTTATTATTCCTATTATTCCTTGTCATTCAGGTTAGTTTCAATTCAGTAGAAGCAAATGCTCAAGCCTCTGCTGAAAATAGTGATACCTGGTATGTGTGGATAGAAACGGAGATGCCAATCAATGGTGAAATGGTAAAAGTAATTTCCAGCCAACCAATCACCATTACTTGTTGTGTTAAATCGGCTAAGTATCGCAGGTTTGTCCAAAAAACTGCCAAATGGCTACTAAATAATATCTCCGCAGATTATAATGGTGAACTTGAACTACACAAGATTCAGGATCTTGATCTTGCCAATGAAATGATTGCCCGGGCAAAACAAGCAGCTGGCGTTAAAATTATTGATTATACCGGTACCTGCAATTAAGTACGCTGGTTTTGTGGCTTTTAAGGATACACTACCTCGAATGTTACACTATCGCTGGCAAAGGCTGAAAAAATACCCCTGGCATTGAGAATATTACTCGGTGGCTCGTTTAAATCACGAGAATCCTGACTTTCACTTTCATACAAATCAGCGTATTCCTGGTTTACCTTATATATTTTAACCACATAAGGTCCATAAGATGGTAATAAAGCTCCTGAAACAGTTAATACTGTGTCGGTACTGGGCACAGTAATAATAGCGAAGTTTTCGAGAATATCATCAACTACTTTTTGCACATCGGGGGGTAGAATGGGGGTAAGTATATCAGTACGGATTTCTATTACCGAATAGAATAGTTCATTATTAGGATTTGACCAGCTAACAGTTAGATTAGCATCGGCTAGCGGGTCTCCGGTAATAAAATCTGCCCCACTCTTTATCTCCGGTATTACCATTTGAGATTTTGATATCTGCACATCAAGCGGTATTGTAGGCACTTGTGTAGATGCCGTAGCTGTACGTCCGTTTACCTCAATTTCAATATCAAACACATCGAGCGGTAAAACTTCAAGATCATTCATCTCATATACATACTTACCGGTTACCGGATTATAAATAAGCGGAAAGCTCTTATTATTCTTTTTAAGGGTAACCAGGGCATAGTCAATGACTACTGACTCCCCTTCCGGGTCACTAAGGGGTACTAACCCTTTTATCGTCACCTCCTTTACCCCTTCTCCGGTAAACAAATACGCTTCAACCACAAAATTGTCGAAACTGGGCTCAGGAACCTGATGGCAACCAATAAGGGCAAGAAAAAAAAGCAGAATATAGGTTTTATTGAGCATCAGAAGCTAACATTAAGTGAGACATTAGGGGTAAATCCCAGATAATTGACTTCGGTCTTGGTATATGGTGTTTGCTGAAAATCATATTTATAATACCAAACATTTTTATGGCCATACAAATTAAATAATGACACACCAATATCCAGTTCGGCTTTCCCCAGTGGAAGTCGATGATGTGCCGACACATCCAACCGGTGATAGGCAGGTATACGCGAACCATTCTTTTTGCCAACACTAACAAATTGCAGTTCATCGCCATTTAGCTGCTCAATAGTATAAAAACCATCGGGTTCTGAAAAAGGCTTTCCTGAGCCAAAGACAAAATTTGCCGCTATAGACCAGTCGCCAATATCATAGCTATTGACCAGCTTAATTTCATGACGCTGATCGTGTAACGCATAAAAAGGGTCACCCTCATTCAAACCCGGGAAAGTGTGTATAACCTGCCCAAATGTATAGGCCAACCACCCCGAATATTGGCCCGCTTTCTTTTGGATTAAAAGTTCAACTCCCTGCGCAGTACCATTGCCTTTAAAAAATAGTTCTTCAGGATTAAAATCATTATTGGTACGGAAGCGGAGCGAAAATTCTGATAATCCCTGCATTTCTTTCCAATATGCCTCAACATCAAAAAGCCAGCCATTCGTTTCATAGGCAGCACCAAAAACATAATGCGTTGCACTACTTACATCAACAAACTCACCATCGGCCAACAACCAGAAATCACGCGAACCTTCAGTAATATTTTCATTGATTACCCGGTTAACAAATTGATAATGCAATCCGTAAGCAGCCTTAAT
>JAJRUF010000067.1 GCA_024277935.1 Gammaproteobacteria bacterium | reverse complement strand
TGCTCCGAAGCGTCTTGAAAATTAAGATAACTAAAGGCATGCGCTAACGGCGTATTCTCTTTAACACCAATTTCTTTTAATAACTTAGTTCCTACAATATGCGGTAATTTACCGTAAGCGGGCCCTGTCCCCAAGTTAACATTGGGTTCACGAAAATAGATCGGATTTAGCTGTGCATGTGTATCAGTAATGTGCAGTAAACGCACCTTTCCTTTAAGCGGAAGATTGTAAATATCTGCACTAGCTTTTGAAGCCGCAACGGTATTGGCACCGCCCGACATAGCACTTGCCGTGCCCGGTAACATTCCAGCAGCAGCAGCCATAGACATAATATGAAGAAATTCGCGACGATTTAAAGACATAAGAGACTCCGTAGTTATAACAAGATCAGACAATAGTGATATTTAAATATAGACCCAATGTAAAAGCTCCGCTCACTAAAGTCAAATTAAGGAAAGTTATGTCTATATTAGAAAAAACTTATGTGACAATGCCGTAAACCTATGAATGACTCTATAGAGGCGTTGATAACGCTTAAAAAAGAGAGGATAAAGTCGTAATTGAGTCTTTCTACTCCAGAATACCCGCTCCTGAGAAAGCTCAATTTATTAGGGTGGTTACTTGAATTCAAGTCGCCCCCTTTTTCTGGCTTACCCAACAAACGGCTCAGATCTTGGCTCCGCGCGAATCACGATCTAACCTTATTCGTTATGTGATTTAATTTTTTCAAGCCAACTGTCATAATCAGTTGAACGGCCAAAAAAATACCCTATAATTAACAAAGCAACAATAAACCAAGGCTCAGTTACTAATGCAAAAAAAGAAAGAATTAAAACGATCAACCAGATGATATTCCTTTTCCGTTTACTCATTTTAGTCTTATCAACAAGATTTTTTTTCAATGCTTCTGCGCGTTGATTCAACCCCGATAAATCATCTACTCGTAACTTTCCTTTTAAGTTTCTTTTTGCAATCGTCACCGCTCTTCCACAAAAATTATGAATTGTGTAATAATATGTGCCGCTCCCTGTTCCTGCTTCAGAACCTGTAGTTTTATAATACTCAAGATTAATTAGTGCATTTGCACCTATGTATTCTGCACCAGAAATAACCTTTACTCTTGCCGCATCAGGTGAATCTCTTGATGAACCATGAATAATCCAATTTCCATATTCATAATTATCCCAGCCACGGATACTACTTGATCTGGATGTTATAAACTCATTGGGCACTATACATAAGTAGCTACGTCAGCAGTATTTATAAGCGAACAATTTTTTGCCTTATACCCCTTTGGAGTTGCTTGTTGGTCAAAAGTCACAAAGGCTTCTTCACATATATTTGATATATGCTGTTTATCTCGAAATTCATTTACATGAAAAAAATAGTCTTTTCCATCATCACCTTTAATAAAGCCATATTTTTTTTCAGATAAATATGTTTTTATAATTCCTTTCATTGCTAACCTTATTTGCCACACATAACATTTAGTATAAGGCACTATTGCCCGCCTATTCGTTCATAAACCTGTTTTCTATCAAATTGACAGGGGCTTCTAAAATTCGGTTGTTTTGACCTTATAACCTGTATTACATGAATAACCTGTCAACTTGACCTAATATCCGTATTACATGAACAAACGGGCATTGACTTTGAATGTTTGAAGGAAGGAAGTTTCAATCATTTTTTCTCCCCCCCCCTTAGTTAGATACAGCCGAAACTACTTAAAAATGCAGTTTGAGTATAAAGGCATCGCTTGATTAAAGCAGACCATTGTTGATTACATGACTAAACAACGGTTACCCTAATCCACAAAAACGTTATAGACTGGATTTAGGAGTTAAAAGAAATCAATATCATCATCTGCGCTGTCTTCTTCATTCATTCGTTCTCGCATGCGCTCCTTCATCACCGCAATGGCTTCATTAACGGGCATGTTGATATCAAAGATTAGCTCAAACAATTCCTCTTCTTCTCGCATGGTGGTGCCTTTGCGAACGGTGGTTTTAAAACGCTCCCATTGTGCTTCGTCTTTAACGTGCATTTCATGTGAGACTATCTCTGCCAGCGCCGATAACCCGCGCGAGACATGCTCTAAACGTTGACTTAATTTGTCGTAAAATTGAAAGGCAATTACGGCTTGCTGCATTTTGGCTGAAAGCTCTGAGGCCTCGTTAATTAACAGTGATTGTTGTTCATTAATGCCGCCTTCACTTTCATCATTTGCTAAGTCTGCAATTTGTTGACTGCTGGCTTGAATTTGTTGAATGTGTTGTGACATAAAGGCAAACGAGTCAATTAATGTATTGACCGAATTATCCCCGTCTGAAATCGATAGCTCTATTTGAGCGACCGATAAATTTAACATTAAGATGGTTTCTTGAACTTCTTTAGCCCCTAAGGCTAACTCATGACTGGCCATTATTTTACTGTCCTATAAATTTAAGGTAACTACTCAGCTAGCTGAGCAGTTACAACTTAAGCGGCGCTTAAAGAAGCGGGTGCTTTATGGTTTGAAACGGTGTCCATTACATCTAAAATAAGCGAGACCGATCCGTCGCCTAATATCGTCGCCCCTGCCACACCAGCAATCTTCATAAAGTTGTTCTCTAAACTTTTAATCACGACTTGTTGTTGACCCAGTAGGTCGTCTACAAAAATTCCGGCTCGCTGTCCAGAGGATTCAACAACCACTAATAAGCCGTCGGATAACTCTTTTTTAGAATCCTCCACGCCCAACTTCTTATGCAGTCGAATAACGGGAATGTAGCTGTCTCGTAATTTATACAGCTCGTTTTCTCCCGCAATCCCTTTTACTAAGGACTGATCAACTTGAATGGATTCTATAATAGACAACAGTGGGAAGACAAAGGTTTGACTGCCTACGCTACACAACTGACCATCCAAAATGGCGAGCGTGAGCGGTAAGCTGATGGTAAAGACACTGCCTTTTCCTAACGTAGTTTTAACGTCCACCGAGCCACCTAACCCTTTAATATTACGGCGAACTACGTCCATGCCTACCCCTCTACCCGATATATCACTGACAACATCGGCAGTTGAGAACCCTGCATTAAAGATTAAGTTAATAATTTCGT
>JAJRUF010000003.1 GCA_024277935.1 Gammaproteobacteria bacterium | reverse complement strand
TGCTGACAGTCTAAACGAAATCCTCTTAATCTCATCTTCCGCATCATTAATTGCTTATGCACTCTATACCCTCGAACAGTTTCAGGGCCTTATTTATACAGTTCCCGTGGTGACCTTCGGGCTTTTCAGGTATATAATGCTTTCAAAGCAGGGCATGGGAGACCCTACAGCGGCACTAACAAGGGATAAATGGCTGTCAGTAACGGTGGTGGTATGGATCATGCTCGTTGGTCTGATAAGATATAATTGATCACGTTGAAAATAAATACGAGAGTAACAGGTTAATAAAAAAAACGCTTATGGTTTTGACTAACGGAAAACAACAAAGTAATAAACTGAAAATCTGTTTTTTTAGACACTCCCTTTTGAGTCGTGGTGGAGACAAGATGGTGTTGGAATATGCTAACCATCTTAAATCGCAGGGGCATGATGTTGTTATTTTAACCAATATAGTTAAGACAATCTTTAATCTTCAGCCAAGAATTGAGAAAATTTCCAGGATCAGAAGCAAGGTTGGAACCATTGTTAATGCTGTATTCAACAAAAGAGATTATGACGTTATTATAGCTGACGTCATAATGGTGATTTTCTTTTTGTCATTGAGGAACAAAGAGAGATTAGTCTACTTTTCACAGGACTATGACGAATCTTATTATAATGGCATTTTTATGAAGATGCTGATCAGAGTTGTATATTTTTACTGTCTGAGAATTTTAAAGATACCTGTTATTGCTGTCTCAGAGGATCTTGGACAATTATTGAAAAGGCGATTTAATGCAGATGTTTTGGTAGTGCCAAACGGCATTGATACAGATGTGTTTTATCCCGATAGAGATGAAGAATACCTTACTTTAAAAGGTAACAGCAAGGTTATCCTTGTGTTTGCAAGGAGTGATTACAGAAAGGGCTTTGATATAGCAGCAAAAGTATTATTGAATTTCAAAAAAGAGATTGATATCGGGGATATGTCGGTATGGGCAGTTGTAGAAAATATCGATGTGCCATTTAAGATGAGAAATTTCGGGTTTGTTCCACCAGAGAAACTCCGAAAAATCCTTTCCTGCTCTGACGCACTTCTCTATCCATCCAGACATGAAGGGCTTCCATTGTTTGTACTTGAAGCCATGGCCTGTGGATGTCCGGTGGTAACGACTAAGGCAGTAACAATAGTCCAGGATGAAATAGATGCCTTGGTCTGTGAGATAGGAGAGGTTGATACATGCTCAAAAGCTTTAATGAAAATAATAACCGATAATGGTATCAGAGACAAGATAATATCGAATGGTCTCAGGAAAATAAAAAATTATTCAATATTGTCTTCAAAAGAGAAATTTGAAAATATCATAAGTTGTTACAAAAAATGAAAGAGATAGTTAGCCGTGGCTCATTGGTCTTCTCACTTAAAGTATTGGCTGCAGCTTCGGGCTTAGCCTTCAATCTCTTATTAGCTCGATTACTCGGGGCTGAAAAGGCAGGCATTTACTATCTTTCCTTGAGTATAATTATGACCGGGGCCTTATTTGGACGTATGGGGTTGGACAATGCTTTGCTCAGATTCACTGCCTCCAATGCTGCAAAAGGCAAATGGACGGCAGTTGCGGGTGTCTATCGACAGGGTATAAAAATAGCTTCAATTGCTTCAATATTTTCCACTGTAGTACTTTGGTTATGCGCCTCCTGGATATCTCAAACGATCTTTTCCAAACCTATGCTTACTGAACCTTTAAGATTAATGGCATTCAGTATTCTTCCCTTAAGCTTAGCGAACTTATATGCAGAGATGCTTAAAGGTCTGGAGAAGATCGGACTTGCAATACTTATCCAAAGTGTTGGCATCCCTCTATTAAGCTTGCCACTTTTGGCTTTTCTCGGCAACCATTTCGGTGTATTAGGAGCAGCAATAGCATATTTAGCAAGCACTATCCTCGTACTCTTATTTGGAGTGTTAATCTGGCAAAAAACAACCCCGCAAATTAGAGGACTACGAGGTTCTTTCGATTCTCATCTGCTCATCACAACAAGTCTGCCTTTATTTTGGATTGCATTAATGAATATGGTGATGAACATAACAGACACTATTATGTTAGGGATATGGACAAATAGTGAAGTGGTAGGACTTTATGGTGTTATTACGCGTATAGTATTTGTAAATAGCATGTTATTGATTGCCATAAATAGTGTTGTGGCACCGAAATTTGCTGTTCTTTATTCACAAAGGGATCAAGAATCACTGTATAAGCTTGTGCAGGGGACAACACGCTTAATGGTATCACTCGGGGCGCTTATATTTTTGCTTTTTCTTCTTTTTTCAAAATCAATACTTGGATTGTTTGGTCCAGATTTTGTCTCTGGCAGCAGTTCATTATTAGTCCTTGCCTTTGGCCAATTTATAATAGTAGCAACCGGACCAGTTGCATTCCTGTTGATGATGACAGGTCACGAGAAAACTCATAGAAATATTGTTGTGTTTAGTGGCATCCTGAACATAATCCTGAATGGTTTATTAATTCCTCTATTTGGTCTTTGGGGCGCAGTCTATGGCACTACGCTATCATTATCCACAAAAAATATTCTTGCATACTATTACGCAAAGAAAACACTGCGGCTGTCAACACTTGGAAGAAGCCCTAATAAAACGGGGTTAAACGATCGTCAAAGGGAAACTCCATGAAACCAGAGATACACCTATTTATAATCTGGCAAAAAGCAAACAGCAAAAAAAACAAAATAATAGTCGATCTAAAGAAGAAGTTTGAAATAATAGATATATACGAAATGCATTGGAGTTCCATACATTTTTCTAAAAATATTTCTCGTTTCTATGGTGAAAAATTGCCTAAAGGCTCGTATAAGGAAAGGCATTGCGGCACTGGACCATTTACAGTTGTCATCGTGAGAGATCCAAATCCTGTATACGGCAATAGAACCACCCCGAACGGCTCTTCTTACGTTAATATTAATACATTTGATGTAAAAACTTTATACAGAAACTGGACAGGCGGAGGTCATAGAATCCATGGAACTAATACTCCTGAAGAAGCTGAGCATGATATAGCATTATTGTTTGGCCTTGATTCTGATAAATTTCAGAGCAAGACTTCCAAATCCTGGGATGGTACGATCAAAAATATTAGTCAGGATCTTCCAGGAACAGATGGATGGAAAAGCATAAAAGAATTGTTTTATCTATTAAATAGAACTATCAATTATGTTGTATTACGAAATTTCGAAGGTTTACCGGATCAGTATAATACAGGACCACACGGAGACATTGATATATTGACTGATAATTACAAGGGAATATGCTATATTTCCAATTCCAGGAAAATTTTCAATAAAAGAAACAGGGTACTAAATATGGTAAGGATATCAGGAGAAGATATTCTCTTCGATTTTCGTTATATTGGTGATGGCTATTATGATAAAAAATGGGAAGATACAATACTAAATCGAAAAGTTTTATCTCCTAAGGGCTTTTTTGTTCCTAATGAAGAAGATTATTTTTATACTCTTCTATATCATGCATCTGTACACAAGGCGTCCATCTCAAAAGATTATATAAACAGGCTCCTTGAGATAGCTAACAAATTAGATGTTAAAAACTTTAACCATTACACACTCGAAAACAAAGATGAATTGAAGTCATTTCTGGATAAATATATGAATACAATGGGGTTTCAATATACTGAACCTAAAGATTTATCGGTTTTTTTTAACAGGGAGATTATAGGGAACAGCAAATATAGCATCAAACGGAAAATACTTGAAAAAACCGTCAATGTCCATTGCCGGATTAAGAATATGCTTGGTTCAATAAGGAAAAGAGCCCATTGATCAAGAGTTAACATGACAATGATTAAAGAAGGATTATTACAGTTATATTATATGCTTGGACGGTTAAAGACTTTTATTTTCGAGTCTTTTTACTCCCTGCTTTGGTATGTCAGGTACATGCATGCATTTCACTTGCATCTGGCTAAAGAGTTCGACCTGATAAACATAAAGCCTCAGAGCCTCTTTTCATGGCACATGGGTTGCAACTATTTTGTGGGCGAGGAAACAAAAAGTGGCAGACAAATATTCGTGAAAACCTATAAATGGCAAGAACTATCTAAGCGTGAAGCTAAGGCTCTCGAAATTATTAATGCATATAATTCACAAAACATTTCTTTATTTCCTGTGGTAGTAGCTTATGATAGCACGGCTTCATTTCCATTTGTAGCATTTGAATTCATTAGAGGACAAACATTGAAGAAAACTCTAAATGAGAAAGTGATGCTTGAAACGGAATATAAACGTGAATTATTAAAACAGATGATCCTGATTTTGGATCTCCTTCATAAGGCTAAAATCGTTCATCGTGATGTGAGGCTTGATAATTTATTGCTGACTGATTCAGATAATGGCATATCTCCTAAAATGGTTTTAATCGATTTTGCATTTGCAATTGGTGTTCAGTCACAATCTGAACATTTGCCTGAACTTCAGAAGGTTCTAAATGATAAAAAGATATTAAAAATGTTAGGAGACGGTCTAAATCCCAAACCGTTTCTCTGGGATGATGCCTACTCGTTTTGTAAGATTGCAAAAATGATTGACCCGCACTGTGATTTTACTTTCCCAGACGAGTGGCGCGAACTCTATTCAAAAGTAGGGAAAATGGTTTATAGACATAAGCTGCTTTATTAAAGCAGCAAAAAGAATTGCAGTAACACTCTACCAACAAGGATGTTGTTTATGCGCAATCGATTGACATTTAAAGAGCCCCTTGTATTTATTCTGCTCGTAAACTGGAACAATTATCATGACACTGTTGAGTGTCTCAATACCCTGCTAAAAATCAGATATAAAAACAAGAGGATCGTGATTCTCGATAATGCCTCAACCGATGATTCTCTGCATAAAATAAGAAAATGGATAGATGATAAGAGTGAAAGCAACGATAAACTCTTAACAATCCAACCCCTTAATGAAAATCTTGGATTTGGCGGTGCAAATAATATAGGAATAAAGTTTGCTCTTAAAAATGGGGCTGATTATGTGCTTCTATTAAACAATGACACTGTTGTAACTGAGGATTTACTTTCGAGTTTGGTAAAAACAGCATCAAATACCGTAAAAACAGGCATTGTTGGATGTAAAATAAAATATTTTGATAACAAAGATAACATTTGGTTCAGTGGAGGCAATATCGATTTTCTCAGGGGGGCTTTTTATCATCGAGATGATGATTGTAGTGGTCTGAGAAAATCTGATTTCATAACCGGCTGTTTGATGTTAATCCCAACTGAAGTAATTAAAGATGTGGGGGATTTTGATTAAAGGTATTTTTTAAATGTTGAAGATATTGATTTTTCTTGCAGGGTAAGAGATGCCGGATATGCTCTTATAGTAAATTGTAATGTTATTATACACCATAAAGTCAGTTCATCGATTGGTGGGTTGTTCTCCCTAAAGCATCAATATTATTTTCATAGGAATAGAATGCTGTTTTTTAGCAAGAGGATAACGGGTATAAGAAAAATACTTTTCTTCTCTTTTCAGTTTTCGATAGCAATTCCTATATGGATGGTTATTCAATTATTTAAACAAAGAGGACAGTCTATAAAAGGTGCGATTTGGGGATACTTTGATTATATGAAAGGGCATTTTGGAAAATCAAGGTTTTTTTAAATTGTGTAGATTCCGGACATTTCATGAATACAGTATAATTATACCAGAAAAGAAAAAGTGACTAAAATAAAGCTATTAAAGTCCATTGACAGGATTTTGGGCAGGCCGCTTGTATCTCTGCTCCCCAGGATAAAAAAACCTCATAAAAGCAATCCTGCAAAACTCGGAAAAATTCTGATCATTCGCCCGGGGGGTATTGGTGATGCTGTGCTCCTCCTGCCTGCAATTAATTCACTGAAGGCAAAACTTCCCGACTCCGGGATCGACATCCTTGCTGAAAGAAGAAACGCTGAAATATTCGGATTTTCG
>JAJRUF010000066.1 GCA_024277935.1 Gammaproteobacteria bacterium | reverse complement strand
TGTAGTTGTTTGAGTTAGTGTAATTCTATGAAAATACTGTTTTTTGCAAATTCTGACTGGTATTTGTATAACTTTAGAATTGCGCTGGCGTGTTACGTTAGAGAGCTAGGTGTTGAGGTAGTTATGGTGTCGCCACCGGGCGACTATACTAAGCTTATTGAATCAGAAGGCTTTCGGTGGGTTCCTGTAGAAATGAGTCGCCGTAGCACTAACCCTGTTGCTGAGATTGCTGTTATTTTTCGCCTGGCTAAGATTCTTCGTCAGGAAAAACCTGATCTGATCCATAATTTTACTATCAAATCGGTTGTGTATGGATCGATAGCTGCAAAGCTCTCTCGTGTTACTTCTATCGTTAATGCAGTTGCTGGCCTGGGGTTTGTTTTTAGTAATTCTGGCTTACAGGCGAGAGTGCTGAAACCTGTCGTAAAAAGCCTTTTGAGATTTGCTTTGGGTGGTGCGAACTCACGATTAATACTGCAGAATCCAGATGACCGGACATTATTTTGTAATGAAAACTTGGTAAAGTCAGGAAGTATTTGTGTGATAAAAGGATCTGGCGTAAACACGCAGCGGTTTCAGCCAGAGTTACGCAGTGATGATGGGCATACGCTAACAGTTTTGATGGCGTCACGCCTGCTGTGGGATAAAGGGGTGATGGAGTATGTTGAGGCAGCAAAAGAGATAAAGGCCTCTGGTAATGATGCCAGATTTGTATTGGCCGGTTCGCCTGATGATGGAAACCCGGGGTCTGTGACCGAGCTTGATTTACAGCAGTGGCGAGAGGAAGGTGTGATAGAACCTGTTGGTCATATAGCTGATATGGTGTCTATGTTGAGGGAGACGGATGTAGTTGTATTGCCGACACGTTACGGGGAAGGTGTACCTAGAGTTTTAATTGAAGCGGCAGCGGCGGGTATTCCTCTTGTTGGAACAGATGTGCCAGGCTGTCGAGAGGTTATTATTCCTGATGAAAACGGACTTCTTGTTGAACCGGGTGATGTAACAGGTCTGGCGAAAGCTATTCTTCGGCTGCTGGATAGTCAGGCAATGAGGACTCGTATGAGTGAAAAGGGCAGAGATTTAGTTCTGCGCGAGTTTGATGAAGATGTGGTGTTTCG
The DNA here is from genome assembly GCA_024277935.1 of Gammaproteobacteria bacterium. Classification (GTDB taxonomy): domain Bacteria; phylum Pseudomonadota; class Gammaproteobacteria; order Methylococcales; family Methylomonadaceae; genus QPIN01. The sequence continues at coordinate 15,503 of JAJRUF010000066.1, read as the reverse complement.
TAAAACGCTGCAGGTATATAGTGAGCTGATTGCGTTATAACCAAATATTATGAAAAGGTATTGTTTTTATGAGTACAAATGAAGTTGTAGTCTGGCGTGCTAATTGGTTGATTTTATCATTAGCTGCTGCTGTTAGCGTAATGTTGTATCTTGTATATGCTGGTGGACTGGCGCATATGGTGGAAATCTGGGACAGAAAAGAGGAGTACGGGCATGGCTATATGATTCCTTTTATTGTCATGTTTCTTCTTTGGCAAAAAAAAGATGTGCTTGAAAAACTCGAATTTACTGGAGCCTGGAAAGGCGTCATTGTAGGTTTTGTTGGTTTACTATTATATTTTGCAGGTGAATTGGGGTCGCATTATGCGGCTATAGAGTATTCATTTGTGATTGTTGTTTTTGGTTTCGCATTGTCGATGATGGGGAAAACAGCGTTCCGTATTGTCGTGGTTCCATTAACAATGCTGTTTTTCATGATTCCTCTGCCTAATTTTATTTTTAATTCATTATCAGCATATTTACAACTTATCTCCTCAGAAATCGGTGTGGCTGTTATCCGCTTATTTGATATCAGTGTATATCTTGAGGGTAATGTAATTGACCTGGGTGTATATAAATTACAGGTTGTTGAGGCATGCAGCGGGCTTAATTATTTATTTCCATTGATGACGCTTGGATTTATTACGGCTTATTTTTTCACGGGCAGTATCTGGAAGAAAGTAGTAATTTTTCTTTCGACTATTCCTATTACGGTTTTCATGAATAGTTTTCGAATCGGCGTGATTGGCGTGACAGTCGAGTATTGGGGCGTGGAGATGGCTGAAGGTTTCCTGCACGACTTTGAGGGGTGGGTTGTCTTCATGGGGTGCATTGGGATATTGATTTTTGAAATGTGGATTTTGTCAAAGATAGGCGGTGATAAGTTGCCGCTACGTGAGGCATTTGGTCTGGATTTCCCTGAGCCGACACCGGAAGATGCTACCGTTAAAATTCGATATGTCCCGCAGCCTTTCTATGTGCTAACGGTTTTATTGGTAGTGACTACGGTGTTTTCACAGGTATTACCTGATCGCGTGGAAATTATCCCGCAGAGGAAGCTTTTTTCTGAGTTTCCTCTGAAGATAGATGGCTGGGATGGTAGTAGCGAAACCATCGAAAAGGAAATTCTGGATGTTCTTGATTTGTCAGACTATGTTATGGCGAATTATAAAGGGGCTGATGGATCAATAGTAAACTTTTACTCGGCTTATTATGAATCGCAAAGGAAAGGTGCGTCTATCCATTCTCCAAAAGCATGCATTCCCGGTGGTGGCTGGGAAATAGCATCAATCAGTGAATACACGATTGATGCGGTTAATATATCTGGTAAACCGTTAGTTGTTAGAAGGTTGGTGACGCAGAAGGATGACGCAAAACAACTTGTTTACTACTGGTTTCAGCAACGAGGCCGGGTTTTAAATCATGAATATCTTCTTAAATGGTATCTATTTTATGATTCTGTAACGATGAACAGGAGTGATGGTGCTTTGGTTCGTGTGGTAACAGGGCTTCGTCCAGGTCAGGATATTAGTATCGCCGATGAACGTCTACAGAAATTTTTATCTGGCGTTGCACCGATTATTACTGAGTACGTGCCGGATTAAAAATATATGACTGTTACTAATCTTGGGCCTTTTTTACTGATTGCGATTGTTGCAACATCAATCAGCATGGCTTTGATTCCATTGATGATCAGGCTGGCACCAGTTATTGGCATGATTGATAAGCCGGACGAGCGAAAAATCCATACGGAAGTCATAGCAAGAGTTGGAGGCGTGGGTATTGTAGTTGGTCTATTGATTCCTATTGTCATATGGAGTTCGCTGACCCCATTTGTTATATCAATATTGCTGGGTTGTCTTGTATTACTCATTTTTGGCTCTTTAGATGATGCCAAAGATCTGGGGCCTGCGGTAAAGTTTATGGGGCAGTTTATTGCTGCCCTTACTGTTGTTTTCTATGGTGATGTTTATGTTCATCACTTTCCTTTTATGATAGGAAGTGAGTTATCAGCATATATAGGTAAACCATTCACTGTTATCGCTATAGTGGGTATGATTAATGCGTTGAACTTGTCTGATGGTCTTGATGGCCTTGCAGGAGGGGAGGCACTGCTTAGTCTTGCTGCTATGGCGTATATGGCGTATCAATATGAGGGTTCGCAGATGCTGGTTATCATTGCGTCTACGATGGGTGGAATATTCGGTTTTCTTCGTTTTAATTCGTACCCCGCCAGGGTATTTATGGGGGACAGTGGTAGCCAGACACTCGGTTTTATCCTCGGCTCATTGGTCGTATATTTGTCGCAAAATCTTAATTCAACGATTAGCCCGGCAACATCCCTGCTGTTGTTAGGCCTGCCTGTGATAGACAGCATAGTTGTTTTTGCACTGAGGGCTCGTAGAAAAACAAGCCTGGTTACTGCTGCAAAAGATCATTTGCATCATAGATTACTGGCTTTGAACTTTTATCATTATGAGTCAGTGATGATAATTTATTCATTGCAGACCATCCTTGTTGTAAGCGCCATTCTGCTACCGTATGAAAGTGATTTATTATTAATAGGCATCTACCTGTTTGTGAGCCTGTTTGTTTTTTCTATATTGACATTGGGCGAACGAAAAAAATGGCAGGCTCATGGCGAGTCGTCTGCTTTTAGCGTAATGTTTGAGACAGCGTTGAGTAAAAGAGAATATATGACAATCATCCCTTACAGGGTGCTTAAGGCGGGTATTTCGTTGTTTGTTGTATCTGCCGCAGTTATGTCGACTGATGTGCCGATAGACTTCGGTGCTTCATCATTTGTTCTGTTAATTGCTGTTATTGCGTCACGCTGGTTTGGTGATAATCTGTATCGCCTGGTAATGTTTATCACTATCGGTTTTTCTGTTTATTTATTGTCTACCTATCCGCCAGAATGGCTACTTGAGGAAACCAGCCTGGTTTATATGTTTTTTATAACGATATCACTTGTGTCCTTCATAACCGTACGCATTTCAGTTAAAGATCAGTTCCAAATTACACCATTAGATTATTTAGTAGTGATAATGGCGGTAGTTGTTAGTACGGTGCCTGGGATTGAGCACGGATCAGCGAGCATGGTCTGGATGGTGGTACAAATGATAATTTTATTTTATGCCTGCGAGATGATTATACAGAATATGAAAAGTCAGCTAAATAGCCTAACTGGGGCTGTGGGTTTAGCTTTGGGCCTTATTGCATTTAGAGGGCTGGTTTAAGCCTGTGATTAAGTTGTCGTTATGAGGGGCTGTGCAATCTGCAATTCTATCAAAAAACGTCTATAATTCTATCGTATATTTTACCCACATATTTATAATTTGAAGAAGCGAAATAATGTTAATTAAATCAATGGTTTTTAGATTAGTAGTCTATTTCTTTTTAATGTTCATGGTGCCGTTGGTCGCTACTGGAGCTGAGGGGAAACCTGCAAATGTACCAAGCCCGTCGACTTATCAAATCGGTCCTGGTGATATGCTCAAAATTTCAGTATGGAAAGAAGAAGATATGCAGCTTGATGTTCTGGTTACGCCAGATGGAGGAATTACTTTTCCATTAGCTGGTGAAATACAAGCAAGCGGGTTAACAACAAGAGAGCTGTCAAATGCTCTTGTCGCTAAATTAAAGAGATATATTCCTCATCCAAATGTTACGGTTAGTGTTACCCGGTCAGTTAGTAACAAGGTTTATGTTATAGGTAAAGTAACTCGCCCTGGCGAGTTTACTGCGACTGGTTATATGGACGTATTGCAAGCATTAACAATGGCGGGCGGGGTTACTCCGTTTGCAGATGCAGATGATATAAAAATCTTAAGACGGACTAAATCGGGGAGTATTGTCATGGAATTTGACTACGATGAAGTTATAAGTGGTGAGCGTCTAGATATGAATATTATTCTAAAAGCTGGTGATACTGTTGTTGTTCCATAATATTTCCTAGATTTTAATCTTCGATTCTCCTGTGTTAAAGCCTTCTGTTTTTTATAGAGTATTAGGTGCCTGTGTTGTGCTTTTTCAAGCACCCGTCGTGTATTCTTATGAGGGAAAGTTTGAGGCGGATATAGATACGCGGGTTGAATATAATGACAATATTTTTTTGGTAAGCGGTGAGCATGATAGTGCTACCGGGCTAATTTTACGTCCAACTATCTCCGGTATTATTAAAGAACGGCATTGGAGCGCAGTGCTGGATGCGACACTTGCAAATTCCACTTACACTGATAGAGGTCTGGATGGTAATGATCAATTCTTTAGCCTTACAGGTCAGTATGGTGGAGAAAGGAATATATTTTCGTTAAATGTAACTCACGACCTTGGTAGTAACATTGGCTCAACTTCAACAGATTTTGGGTTGGTTAGTAGGCGGGTTAATACAAAAAAACAGAGTATTTCGCCGCAGTACACGCGACTAATAACAGAGAGATTAAGTCTGACATTAACGTATGTTTATAGAGATGTTGATTTTGAGGATGTGGATAATACTACGTATACGCCATATATTACTGAAACGGGAATTGCTGGTGTTGTATACACTTTAACTGAAAGGGATAGTTTAAACTTTAATCTGCAAGAGGTTAATTACACAAGCAAAAATGATCTGGTTACCTATCAATTGATTACAACGCAAGTAGGCGTGAATCATAAGTTTTCAGAAACACTAAATATGGATCTTTCTATTGGTGTCTCTCGACTGAACTCTACTAATTTAACGACTCAAATACAGGATTTTTGGGGTAACCTAATTCCTGTTACGCAGGAAATTGATTTTGAAACCCGCAGTTCAGTATATAATGCAGGACTATCAAAGGTGCTGGAAACGGGAACAATAGGTGGTGTTATCAGCCGTAATTTCTCAAGTAATTCGTTTGGCGGCATAGACAGGGTTGATAGGCTTGTAATGAATTATGCTGATGACCTTTCATCGTTATGGCACTATGATGTGGATTTTCGTTTCGATGATATTACTAGTAAAAGCTCTAGTGCGAGCAGTTTGAGTCGTAATCTCTTCTTTTTTGAATCAAGGCTATATTACTCAATCACTGAAGATTGGACTGCAAAAGTATCTTATCGCTATGTTTTAAGAAAGTTTAAAAGTGATGCCAGTGATAATAAAGCACCGCATTCCAACCGGGTATATGTTGAGTTGCGTTATAATTCCCCGTCGTTATCGACATTTTAAATATCGATAAACTATATTATTAACAAAGATTTATTTGAGTTTTAACTATGGAAGAACAAGAAAAAAGTATACAAGATTATCTGGTCGCGATTAGAAAAAGAAAAGTAGCAATATTTTCAGTATCAATCGTTGTTTTTCTTCTTACTGTTGCGGTCGCTCTATTGTTGCCGGCAATATATAAGTCTAGTTCGACGATATTAATTGAGCAGCAGGAAATCCCTTCAGAGTTAGTTATGTCAACGGTTACCACGTATGCATCTGAAAGGATACAGACTATACAGGCTCGTGTTATGACCAGAACGAACTTGCTAAAAATCATTGAGAAATTTGATTTATATAAAGATGAGCGTAAGTTTGCTACCAATCAGGAAATTGTAAATCGTATACGTGAGGACGTATCACTTGATGTGATTAATGCTGATGTAGTCGATCCTAGAACAGGTAGGCCATCATCTGCCACAATAGCATTTTCTTTATCATATAAAGGCGAGTCTCCCTCGAAAGTTCAGCGTGTAACAAATGAGCTTACGTCGCTTTATTTAAATGAAAATTTATCAAGTCGAACACAGGAAGCGGCAAATACCTCAGAATTTCTCAAAGAAGAGGCCGAACGTTTGGGTAAGCAGATTAGTGAGCAGGAGAAAAAATTAGCATTGTTTAAGCAGAAGTATGCTAAGTCCCTGCCTGAGTTAAAGGATCTGAACCTGGGGATTTTGCAGAGAAAGGAAACCGAACTGGTTACTATCGATGTCAGGTTGAGGTCGTTAGAAGAAAGGGTTATTTACTTAACTAGCCAGCTTGCTCAAATTGATCCTGGTAATCCTGATGTTCCCGGAGCTGTTGAAAGATTAAAAACACTGCAGGCTACTTATGCTTCTGCTAGATCGAAATACTCAGATGAACATCCTGATATTCTTCGTTTAAAAAATGAAATAGAATCACTCAAAGGTGAGGCTGGTCAGTCGAGTAGCGCGAAGGCTATAGCTGAAGAGCTAAACGTATTAAATGCAGAGTTGGCGAAAAAGAGAGCAAAGTACACAAAGGATCATCCTGATATTATTAGTCTGGAAGAAAAGATAGATGCGTTAAACACAGAACTTGCGAATGCTGAATTAAATCCAGTTGATAATTATTATAACTCAAAGCCCGATAACCCGGCGTATGTAACGCTGGAATCACAATTGAGCAGCGCTGAAAGCGAAATAAGTTCTATTAAAATTCAACGCAAAGAGATTCAGAAAAAGATTAGTGAATTAGAAAAATCTCTGTTTGAAACACCGCAGGTTGAGCGTGAATACCGAAATATCCAGAGAGATTATACAAATACAGTTAACCGATATCAGGAAACTAAAGCTAAGCAAATGCGTGCAGATGTAGCGGAACAGCTTGAATCTGAGAGCAAAGGTGAGCGCTTTACTTTGATTGAACCTGCAGCCATACCAGAAAAGCCTGTTAGTCCAAACAGGCCTGCAATTATATTTATAGGGTTTATATTGGCATTAGGTAGCGGATTAGGGTTTGCGTTAATAGCTGATGCTATTAGTGGTGCTGTACGTGGTGCCAGTAGTATCAGGCGTTCACTAGGAGTGTTGCCGTTATCGGTTATTCCTTATGAAATGAACCTGCAAGATAGGGCGAAGTCCAGGAGAGTAAAAAAACGTGTTGTTATCTTATTTGTTGCGATTATCGTTTTTGCGTTATTGTTTATCCATATTGTCGTGTCGCCACTAGATGTTTTGTGGTTTAGAATATTGCGTAAAATAGATATATTAATGGCATAACTTGTATCAGATTGAGGCTAGGTCGATGGAAAAAATACAGCAAGCATTAGAAAGGGCGAGGCAGCAAAGAGAAGGTGCCGGAACGAGCACTGAGGCACGTCAAGGCCATGTTGAGGATGTGCAATCAATTGTATATACCAGAACTCAATCTATGGAAGGGAAGAGTGAAACACAGCGCGAAAATAGAATTTTAAGTGCTATGGAACATAGTGATTATGCTGATGCGTTTAAAATTTTGTCTACTCAGATTATTCAGCGAATGGAGGAACATCAATGGAGCTCGATAGCTATTACTAGCGTAGGAGGTGATGAAGGTAAGACGACTACAGCTATTAATTTAGGTATCAGTATAGCAAAGGAGATTGAGTACACTGTTTTGTTGGTTGATACTAATTTGCGTAAACCAGAGTTGCATACATATTTCGGTATAAAACCTGAGCGTGGACTGAGCGATTATTTGCAAGGTGATGTCGATTTGGCAGACTTGCTGGTTCGACCAGGTGATGTTGATCATTTTGTGCTACTTCCTGGTGGTGCACCGTTAATGAATTCAACAGAGATGCTGGGTTCGCCTAAAATGTGTTCGTTAGTTGAAGAGTTAAAAGATAGATATCCAAAACGTATCATAATTTTTGATTTACCACCTGTATTGAATACTGCGGATACACTTTCATTTGTACCATGTGTGGATTGTGCTCTAATCGTTGTTGAAGATGACACAACAAAAGAAACTGAATTGAAGCAAACAGTCGAGCTTTTGTCAGTAACGAATGTTATAGGGACAGTGCTTAACAAAGCTAGATATTGAAATGGATCACTTAATCACACCATATAAAGGTGAGTTAATAAATTTGTTATTAGATAAGGCTGACGCTGAAAGAATCAAAGCAGAGTCAGAGTCTTATCAGGCGGTTCTGCTTACGCAGCGCCAAAAATGTGATTTAGAACTGCTGGTTACTGGTGCACTATCTCCGTTAACAGGTTTTATGACACAAAAGGATTACACTTCCGTAATCACAAAGACATCATTAGCGGATGGTACTAGATGGCCGCTTCCATACTATCTTGATATAACAGAAAAACAGGCAGAAACAATTAACGTCGGAGATGTTATAGCGCTACGGGATTTAGAGGGCTTTATGCCAGCAATTATGACCGTAGAGAGTAAATGGAGACCGGATAAAAGTCTGGAAGCTGAGAGCATTTATGGAACAAAAAATGAAGAGCATCCGGGTGTCGCTTATTTAATGAATAGTGTAGGGGAAGTGTACCTGGGTGGGAAAGTTGACGCAATAGAACTTCCATTTAATTATGATTTTGAAGCTTTGCGTTTTACACCTGCAGAATTAAGGCAGCATTTTGATAAATTGGGCTGGCGCTCAATCGTAGCATTTCATACAAGTAAACCGATGCATGCGGTACATTACGAGATGACGATACGTGCATCAAAGCAGGCAAATGCACATATTTTAATCCACCCGGTTGTCGGCATGGCCAAGCCGGGAGATCTGCACTATTATTCTCGTGTGCATTGCTATGAGGCGATATTGAAGCAGTATCCAAAAAGTCTTGTTTCGCTTGCGCTAATTCCTATGGCCATGCGTATGGCAGGGCCTCGTGAAGCGTTGATGAACGCGATTATTCGTCAGAACTATGGCTGTACACATTACATTGTTGGAACAGAGCATGCGGGGCCACCGAATGTAAGAGACTCTGGTAAGCGGTTTTATCCAACAGGCGCATCGCAAAATTATGTCGATCAGTACAAAGATGATATCGATATCGAAATTATTAATATTGAAGAGCTTTGTTACGATGAAGATAAAGAGAGGTTTATAACCAGGGCCGATAACAAGCAAGCACTTTGTAGTAGTGAGTCATTTTCAAACACTCGAATATTGAGTTCTTTGCTTAAACAGGAAGAAATACCAACGTGGGTCACGTTCCCAGAGGTGCTCGCTACACTACGCCAATCTTTTCCGCCGAGGTCACAGCAGGGACTTACGCTATTTTTTACAGGTTTTTCCGGCTCTGGAAAATCGACATTAGCAAGAATCATATATGCGAAGTTTATCGAAGAAGGTAAACGCCCGGTCACCTTGTTAGATGGTGACGTTGTCCGGCTTAATTTATCGAGTGAATTAGGCTTCTCGAAAAAAGACAGAAATACAAATGTTCGTAGAATCGGATATGTGGCTAGTGAAATAACGAAAAATCGTGGTGTAGCCATTTGCGCACCTATCGCACCATATCAGGAAATCCGCCGGGAAGTGCGTAGCAAGATAGAAGAATATGGCTCATTTATAGAAATCCACGTATCGACTTCAATCGAAGAATGTGAAAGTCGCGATAGAAAAGGTTTGTACGCGAAGGCAAGAAAGGGAATAATTCCTGAATTTACCGGCATTAGTGATCCGTATGATGTGCCAGAAAATCCTGAGATAAGGATTGATACAAAAGACGTAAGTCCAGTACAGGCTGCACAGGACATATATCTATATCTGATTCGTGAAGGATATATTGGGCAATGATGCTATTATCAGATAATTTAATACAGGTGTTCTGAAGGTTAGCCTGTTTTTTTTACTGTCATCTTAAGCAACATAGATCCTTCGACTTCGCTCAGGATGACAGTGGTAAGCTTTGTTACAGAATAACAAGAAAGAAACTTAGATAAATAAATAATTAATTAATGAAGTTTAGGTTAATAAACAATTAATTAAGCATTATTGAATAATAATTCAACGATATAAATAAGGTAATAAGATGAAATTATTTAGAATTTTTATACTTGCATTTTTCGCGATTTCACTGATCGCATGTGGTGGTGCTGAGGAAAGAAAAGCTGTTTATATGGAAAAGGCAAAAGCTTCAATGGAAGCCGGTAATCTCGATAAAGCCAGGGTCGAATTGAAGAACGTTCTGCAGATAGATCCTAAAGATGCTGAGGCTCATTACCAGTTGGGTAATATTTTTGAACAACAAAAGGAGTATATGAAAGCGTACAAGCATTATATTAGAGCGGAAGGACTCGATCCTGATTTATTAGACAATCAGGCAAAGTTAGGACGAGTTTACTTGCTTTTAGCTAACGACCTCGAAAAAGCACAGTCAAAAATTGATTTTATTCTGTCGAAAGAGCCCGACAATGCTGATGGCTTGTTGTTGAAAGCAACGATGATGCTAAAGAATGATAAAAAAAATGAGGCTGTCGAGATACTAAAAGAGATAGTCTCCGGAGACCCGGGGCACGTAGATAGTGTCGCAGTTTTAGCCAGTTTATATCTTCGTGAAGGTAAGAATAAAAAAGCAATAGCAATGCTGGATGAAGCGTTAAAAATCAATAACAATAATAAGACGCTGAATAAGTTGTTAGCGATGATTCTGGAGAATGATAAGGATTATGATCGTGCTGAGAAAATATATAAAGATTTTCTTGAAAGAAATCCGGATAACGCCTCCAGCTATGTAGATCTTGCAGCTTTCTATAATCGGATCGATGAAAAAGTTAAAGCTGAAGAGGTACTTCGTTCGTCGATTAGTAATAAACCAGATGATGTGGATAGGCAGTTGGTTTTGGTGAAGTATATCAAAACTATTAAAGGCAATGATGAGGCAATTGATGAGTTAAAAAAACTTGTTGCAAGCAATGATGGTTTAGGGAAGCTTAGAGTTGCACTAGCTCAATTGTTGTATATGAATAATAATAAGCAGGCAGCGGAGGATGTATACAAAAAAGCTATTAGTGATTTTTCAGAAAATGAGACTGGAATTGAAGCACGTACAGCGTTGGCATCAATTTACTTAAGTAATAAAAATTATGATAAAGCAAGTGATGTTGTCGAAGAGGCGTTACTGGTTTCGCCTAATGACCCTAAAATTAATCTGCTAAGGGCTAAATTAGCTGTCATTGATAAGGACATTGAAAAAGCAATTATTTCATTGCGTGTAGTCACAAAAGAAACACCGGAGAATGTCGAGGCGTTTATTTTATTAGCAAATTCCTATCAGATGGGAGGCAATAGAGAGCAGGCTGGAAGTACGCTAAATAGCGCATATAGCAATAACCGAATGAATTCCAAAGGGTTACTTAGGTTGGCGCAATATCTGTTGCCTAGAGATATCGCTTTAGCTGAAAAAGTTATCGATGACTACAACAATATAGAAAAATCAACCTATCTTGGGTTGTCGATAAAGTCAACGATTCTGAATCAAAAACGAGAATTGCTAGAAGCCCGGAAAATTGCTGAGAAGATAATAGATTTATATCCAAAGAAAGCGAATGGATACCTCCAAGTAGTGCCGTATTATATTCAGGAGAGAGATTTGCAAAAAGCCATATCTATCCTGGAAAAAGGCTATATAACATCTGATGATAATAGACGTATATTAAAATTGTTGACGACTATACAGGGTGCTGATAAGCAGTTCGATGTAGTCGAGAAACGATTAAATACTGAGTTACAGGCAGCGCCCGATGATGAAGAACTAAAAGTGTTGCTGTATAAAGTATATATGGCAAAAAATGATCGTGATTCTGCGGATCCTTTATTAGAAGAAATTATTAATAATAATACGTCAATGGAGGATCCGTATTTATGGCTTGCGCAATCTTATAAAGAAAAAAATAACCTTGAAAAAGCTAAATTGATACTTAAAAAAGGCCGTGTTAACGTACCGGCAAGCGTAAAGATACCTTTCAGTTTGGCTGCAATTTATGAATCAGAAAAGATGTATAGTCGAGCCATTGAAATCTATCGCGAAATGTATAAGGCGAACCCTAATAATCTGATTGTTATAAATAATCTCGCATCCATGATGTCTGATTATAGTGACAACAGTGATGACCTGGAACTTGCTAAGGTTCTTGTGGAAAAGCTTAAAAAGAATAACCAGGCTGTTTTTTTAGATACGATCTCCTGGGTTTATTATAAAGCGGGTGATTATAAGAATGCTTTGCTTTATTCAAAGAAAGCAGTAAATCAGGTGCCAAATGCTGGGTCATTTAATTATCACCTGGGAATGGTGTATTTGAAGTTGGATGATAAAGATAATGCCAGGCTTTATCTTAAGAAGGCTGTTGCCGGTAATTTACCACCAAGAGAAAAAGGCCTGGCTGAAGCGGCGCTGAAAAATTTATAATAGATGGCCTTCGTATGCAAGGTGGTCTGAATTGTTTTTTTTCGATACATCGTCGATTACAATAAAAATGGAGTCGCTTATTTTTATCTCCGATAAGGCGATCTCTAAAATTGTGTATTTTTACGGTTTATCTATATGAACATAGGTGCAATTAGTTATTCAATAAGCGCCTTCACATTCCTTATTTTTTTAGCAATTCTGCTAACTGACAGGCATAAAGGTTCAACCAAGCAAGCATTAGTCATTGCTGCGAGCATTAGCTGTATCTGGTCTTTTGTACTCGCTTATGAGTCTTTGCTGTCAGCGGCAAATTTTCAGCTGTCCATAATAGAATATTTGAAAAGTGCATCATGGATAATTCTGCTTATTCAGCTATTGGGCACTGTATATGCTGACCGTTTCGAAAGAAAAGCAGTTAAAAGAATTCAGTATATTATTGTAGCGGTTATCGTCGTATTGATATTGCCTGAGTTTTATCAATATGTTTTTGATGAGAGTTTCTTTGTAAACAAAGACGAGTACCTGGCAGGTTTGAACCTGTTAATAACAATTGTAGGTATTGTCTTAATTGAGCAGATCTATCGAAGTACACGTACAGAGAAAAAGTGGGCAATAAAATACTTGTGCCTGGGTTTGCTTGGAATGTTTACCTATGATTTTTACATGTATGCGGACGCACTTTTGTATCAGAGAACTGATCCTGTTGTCTGGGAAGCCAGAGGGTTTATTTATGCGTTAACGGTGCCGTTACTTGGTATTTCTGTCTCGCGAGACCCGTTGTGGTCGCCTGAAATATTTATATCCCGCCGCGTTGTTTTTCATACAACAACGCTTTTAGCTAGTGGTATCTATCTGGTGATTATGGGTATCGCCGGTTATTACGTTAGAGACTTTGGTGGTAACTGGGGGCTTGTCGCACAGGCAATATTTTTATTTATAACGATATTATCCCTGATATTATTTATATCATCACGCCGTATTCGAGCACGTCTTTATGTACTTGTTAATAAACATTTCTATCCATATAAATATGACTACCGTGAAGAATGGTTACGGTTGATTCGCACGCTTTCGGCATCAAGTGATGAAAAAGAACTGTATCATAATACGATAAAATCCATTGCACAAATTATTGAAAGTCCCGGTGGTATGTTGTGGTTACGTGCTGATAATGGTTTTTTTGTCTGTGTAGATAGCTGGGAAATGGAGTGCGTGAGTGATCGTGAACCAACGGAAACAGCACTGCCAAAGTTTATGGAAAACTATGAATTTGTCATCAGTGTTGACGAGTTCATAGAACACCCTGGAGTATACACTCGCCTCGGTTACCTGGAATTGCCTGAGTGGGTAAAAAGAGTTCAGCCCTGGTTGATTGTACCGCTTATTTATAATGATTTACTGATCGGCTTTGTTGTACTTGATCATGCTGCAGCACGTAAAAATACATTCAATTGGGAAGACAGCGATTTGCTAAAAACAGCGGCTCGCCAGGTTGCTGCATTTTTAGAGCAGATGAATGCTTCAAAAGCACTGGCTGAAGCCAGACAGTTCGAGAGTTTCAATAAAGTTTCGACTTATGTGGTCCATGATATAAAGAATCTGGTAGCGCAGCTTTCGCTAATATCAAGTAATGCTGAAAAGCATAAAGATAACCCGTTATTTATGGAAGACGTATTCAAAACCATTAATAACTCTGTCATGAAAATTAACAAAATGATGGAAGTGTTAAGTGGCAAGGGTGAGGTTAATAAATCCAGTCGAGTAAATATTATTTCTGTATTGGAAGAGCTGGTGCATCATCGGCAGATTGCAGGTGGTAAACCAGTACCAATTCTGGGTTGTGAATCGGCATCTTTTTTTGTGAAGGCAGATAAAAACCAGTTGCTTGCGATTCTTGGTCATCTGGTGCAAAACGCGCAGGATGCGACTAACGATGATGGTAGAATAACTATCTCGCAGAAACGCTCAACGGATGGTGTAGTCATTGAGATCGAAGATACCGGCAGTGGTATGAGTGAGGATTTTATAAAAAACAATCTGTTTAAGCCCTTCAAAACCACGAAAGGCAGTAAAGGTATGGGAATAGGGGTGTATGAGGCCAGAGAGATTATTCTGGCAATTGGCGGCCAGATTGAGGTTAGCAGTGAAGTCGGTGTTGGCACCTGCTTCCGGTTAACGATACCGGCGGCTGTTTAGTTGTGTAGTAGATCGGGGTTGATTTGTTAGAAAAGTTGGCAGTTATCAGTTAAAAACAAAAGTAGGTCTGCAAAAGGATCGCTACAGGCATTTTCAGTAAAGCGCCGGCAACACTGTCGTTTATGCCGGTCTACAAAAAACTATTAACTATTCACTGCTTTCAAACTAGCTTATTGAAAAATAAACAGAAATCCGGTGTTAAATATTTCGACAAACGATAAAAACTATGTTAAAAATTACCCTATGAATAATCATAAATTACTCGTCGTAGAAGACGATCCGGGGCTACAAAGTCAAATACGCTGGTGTTTCGAAAACTATGATGTTCTGCTGGCGGATGATCGATTATCTGCCATAGAGCAAGTCAAAAAAAACAAACCTGCCGTTGTGACATTAGATTTAGGTTTGCCGCCGCATGAGGATAATCCTAGTGAGGGATTCGCCACTTTAGAACAAATTCTCGGGATTGATTCAAACATAAAAGTCATTGTTGTCACCGGCCAGGAAGAGCGGGAAAACGCGGTCAAAGCGATTGGTCTTGGTGCTTACGATTTTTACAGCAAACCATTCGAGCCTGAGATTATTGGCTTAATTGTTAATCGGGCATTTCGTCTATTAGAACTGGAAGACGAGAATCTTCGTCTGCAAGCCAGTGGCACCCATGAACCCTTTGCCGGTGTTGTTGCCTGTAGTCCGCAAATGCAGGGGGTTTGTAAAGCCGTTGAAAAAGTAGCGCCTTCAGATGCTACTGTACTACTGCTCGGTGAAAGCGGTACGGGTAAAGAACTTTGCGCGCGAGGATTACATACACTCGGTGCAAATAGGGCGGGTAATTTTGTGGCGATTAACTGTGCAGCCATTCCAGACACTCTTCTTGAGAGCGAATTATTCGGTTACGAAAAGGGTGCATTTACCGGCGCCAATAAGCAAACCATTGGCAAGATCGAATATGCCAATGGAGGCACGCTGTTCCTCGATGAAATGGGAGACTTACCTTATACTTTGCAGGCTAAATTATTACGTTTCTTGCAAGAACGTGTGGTTGAGCGTGTCGGTGGTCATAAACCGATACCCGTTAATGTTCGTGTGGTATGTGCCACTCACCAGAACTTACGCGAAAAAATTGAAAAGAATGAATTCAGAGAAGA
>JAJRUF010000065.1 GCA_024277935.1 Gammaproteobacteria bacterium | reverse complement strand
GGTGCAATTATTATGGATGATGCAGTATTAGAAGATTATGTGATGCTAGGGGCAGGGGCTTTAGTTCCACCAGGAAAAAGGCTGGAAAGTGGCTATTTATATATTGGCTCGCCAGCGAAACAAGCCCGCCCTTTAAAACAGGCAGAAAAACAGTTTTTAGAATATTCTTGTGAACATTATAAACAGTTAAAAGATGAGTATTTAGAAGCTAAGAGAAGGTGAAATAAGTAGTAATTCAAAGTTTGAGGGAGTCGAGCCATACTTTTACACCCCTTTAGTAAAGCAGGTTAGTAAATTTATATTTACAGGTTTAGCGTCTCTTTTCTTCTCTAATTTTGCTGTGGGTGTAGCAAGTACGAACACTCATATTGGCTTAATTTTTAGTTTATTATAGTAGTTGCCAAGTCAACTCTGTTAAATTCATTCCTGATTACCCATGAGCTTCAGCCATTTAAAAAACAATAACTAAGCACCTTGTCATTCCTGCATTCTCTTAGCAGGAATCTAGAATTACAACGAATAGATTCCCGATAAAAGACTTCGGGAATGACGGGGTATATAGTGTTGCTGGTTCTTTATCCTAAATTGGCGGAGACTTGTGGGTAATCAGGAATTCATTTGTGGCTGAACTTTTAACACTTCATGTTATTCTTAAGTAAACGGTTATGAAGAAATACTATTAATTGATGTTATTGCAAAAGACCTTAAATGCTAGCCAAACAATAGGAATTGCAGGGCTATTTGTAGATGAAAAGTATCAACAAGCCAAAGGCTATTGCCATCAATTTGGTTTCATAAGCTTACCTGAGCAACTGGATAATATGTTCATAGCCACATCAACAATCGCTAGAAGCTTTTCCTTGTTCTCGCTGCCTCAGTGGGAATTCATAAGGGAAAAATATTTGAGTAACGTATAATATAAGCAATGTCTTTTGGATCTCAACAGCTAGTCTTATAGAGAGGTCCTGAGGTGCTTGTTTTAGCGGTGTAGACAGAGATACACATATTCAAATTAAAAGAGTAGGAATGTTGGCATAGTGGGTAAAGTGTTAGAAGATATAGAGGGTGCATTATTAACAGAGGCAGAGATATATACACCAGAAGGGAGTGAGCCTAAAGCGGTTGTACACCAGTGGGTACATGCAATAGCACATGATCTGCCTCTTTTTGGGGAAGTTAACGGAGCAAAAAAAGAAGTTATTATTAAGATCCTGAAAGGAAAGGCACTTTTTAAAAACAAAAAATCATTTCATCATGAGCTAACAGCAAAATTACCTATATTGACCTTTTTGCTGGATGGCTTAGTTGATTCTTTTAATTACCCAAAACTATTGGGGCTTAAAACCTGTGTTGAGGATATTTTGGAAACTAACCCTGATCCAAAATATACCATTTCAGCTCTTTATTCTAAAGCTGTCTGATGTCTGAGATATTTACATATTTATGGATTGAAAAATAGGAGAGGTGATAAATGAGAAATAGGCTTAACTTGTATAAAGGTTTAGTTCTTGGAGAAGGCAATAGAGCTATTTCAATAGAAAAAGTAAATGCTGAAAATATTTATGTGAGGTTACAAAGCGATTCTCAGCGTAGAATAATTCCAACTCAGTTAATTGTTGATTTATTACCAGACCTTAAGAGTAAGAAAATTTCTATTGAAGATTTTAATAGAAAATACCGTAAAGATCAGGGGCTTCCTCATTTATTTTCATTTCTTAATTTAGATTATGAGAAATATATCTTGGGGTATGAAGCAACAATCAGTAAGCTTTGTGAATATGAATTAAACCAAAGTCAGAATGAATTTTCACCTCCTAAATTAAACCTCTCAATCAAGTTACCCAAACCATTTATCCTCCTATCGGGCATATCAGGTACAGGTAAAACCCGCTTCGTAAAACAACAAGCCCAATATTCCAGAACTGATGGATCAAATTATCAGTTAATCCCTGTGCGCCCCGACTGGCATGAACCCTCTGATTTATTAGGTTATGTTTCCCGCTTGGGTAGTCACGGTGCAGAATATATTATCACTGATTTTTTAGTTTTTATTGTCGCTGCATGGAAAGAAATAACGGAAAGTATCAGTGAGAATGAGGTTAATTTTAAGACGGATTGTGTGCCTTATTGGTTATGTCTGGATGAGATGAACCTTGCGCCTGTTGAGCAGTACTTTGCTGATTACTTATCGGTTATTGAGACCAGAAAATGGGAGCAAGGACAATATAGCTGTGATGCTTTGTTTAATGCCAGTGTATTTAAACAATTAGCTGACTTAGATAGCTTGAAAGCAAGTTTAAAACTTGATGATAAAGACAGTGACTTGTGGGCATATTTTTTATCGAATGGTATTAGTCTTCCACCTAATCTGATTGTTGCTGGAACGGTCAATATGGATGAAACCACACACGGGTTTTCCCGCAAGGTGATTGATCGAGCGTTTACCCTGGATTTTGGTGAATTTTTTCCTAATGGCTATCAGCATTATTTTGAGCCTGTAACACAGATTAAGCCATTAAGTTTCTCTCGCATTTCACAAGTTGATTTGGATCTTATGTCTCAGGTAAGCATTGATGGTGATGCTAAGAAAAGCATTCATTTTTTAGAATCAATTAACCAAGAATTAAAAAGCACCCCCTTTGAACTTGCCTATCGGGCATTGAATGAACTACTTATTGCTGTGGTGTGTTTTAATCCCGACAATAAAATTTCTCTACAAGCCGTGTGGGATGATTTTTTAATGACCAAGGTTTTGCCAAGGATTGAGGGCGATAGTGAAAAATTGCAGGATGATGGTGAACAGAGTTTGCTGCATAAATTAGAGTCTATCCTTGCTATTCAGCTAGATGAAATATGGAGTGACGATAAAAAACGCCCTGATTTATTAAGAGAGAATATTAGTGGGGATGAGCTTCTGGTGCAATGCCGCTCTAAAAAGAAAATTAATTGGATGCAAAAACGCTTGAATGATAGTGGCTTTACTTCTTTTTGGCCATAAGCCCTGTTAGTTGATTTATCATGCCTGAATTACTTAAACTGGAAACGCTGGATTGGCAGTTGGT
>JAJRUF010000064.1 GCA_024277935.1 Gammaproteobacteria bacterium | reverse complement strand
ATATTAGGTTTTTCTGAATTGCAAAGCCGAGATAAAGTTCGACCATTATCAAATAAGCAATCATTGCGTGCTAAAAAAATAAGTGATGCCGGCAATCATTTACTTTCAATTGTAAATGATGTGTTGGATTTTTCTCGGATAGAAACAGGTAGTATGGAGATAAAGCCGGTAGTAACCGATTTGTATAAATCAGTTTTAGCATCATTAAAATTAGTTGAGGGAAAAGCGCTTAAACGAAATATTAGTATTTTTATCGAAAAAAATAAGCTTGATGTTGCCGTTATGGCGGATGATAAAAGGCTGCAGCAAATTATTGTTAATTTGTTGGATAATGCAATTAAATTTAATAAGTTGGGTGGAGATATTTCAGTTTATGCAAGAGTGGGTAAGAATAATCGGGCTCGTTTATATATTGCAGATACAGGATTTGGTTTGCGCGGTGGTAATATAGATGAATTGTTTTTGCCTTTTTCACGGTTAGGTGTCGATGAGCTGGGTATTGATGGTACGGGTATTGGCTTAAGTTTATGTAAAGAACTTGTTGAATTAATGGACGGGAGTATTGGTGTTGAGGATTGTTCTGATAAGGGTTGTTGTTTCTGGATTGAGCTGCCCTGTGTTGAAAATATAAATAGTCTGGAAGACAATAATCTTATTGGAATGCAATCGTTAAGTTTGGTGAATACAATGAAGGTTTTATTGGTAGAAGATAATTTAGTCAATAGTGAGGTTACTGTCGACATGTTAGCAGTAATAAATCTTGATGCAGATATTGCGCGCGATGGAGAGAAGGCGCTTGAAATGTTTGAAGCTAATGAATATTCGTTAGTTTTGATGGATTGTGAAATGCCCGTTATGGATGGTTTTGTTTCGACAGAAAAAATAAGAATAAAAGAAAAGGAACGACAGAAAAAACGGATACCTATTATTGCATTAACGGCACATGCTATTTCAGGCGCTAAAGAAAAGTGTATTGCCAGTGGTATGGATGATTTTTTAAGTAAACCATTTAGTATGGATATGTTGCATGCTGTTTTGTATAAATGGCTTGATATTAATTTTGAGGCAGAGGAAACATCAACTTCGGCTCAGAAGCTTACTATTAATGAGCCGGGTAAAAGTGAAGATGGGTTTGTCTGCGATGCCACGATTCTTGACTGCGAAATTTTATCTCGATTATATAACCGGAACACAGCGGGTAGCACTAATTTTTTAAGTAAAGTGGTCAGTATTTACCTGGAGCAGTCCACTAAACTCTTCGATGATCTCAAGCTTGCCTATCAACAATCGGATGTCGAAACAGTACGAAAAACTTCTCATACATTAAAATCCTCAAGTATTAATGTCGGTGCGTTAAAGTTCTCTGACTTATGCCGTGATGTCGAACTGTCATGTGAACAAGGCAATATTGATAATATTGTTATGCAGGATTTATTTCAACGTTATCTTGAAACAGAAGATGCGCTTACTGGCTTAGTAAATAGTATAAAAAAATAAAATCAGCTTATGCGCTGCAGCCACTTCTTTAATACTGTGCCAGGAAGATTGAATAAACATGCGGTGGAAAGTGGCTAAGGAGCACGACCATTCTTGCCGCAGTTCCGCCTCCAGGCTTGATATTCTCACCTTTCCTTTTTTTTCTTAGAAGCATTTTTCTTGAATTGAAAACAATATTTCATTTTTAATCAGTCTGTTACAGACACTTCTTCTGTTAGAAAATAAAATTCAAATGATTTGATAGAACGTCTATTTTAATTGGCATGATAAATGCTTGTTTATAACTAAACCGTACGAGGTGACAATAATTTGTCACCTCGCATAACGATAACGGAGTACTGATATGAATAAAACTATTTATCAAAGTGGGCGGAATGGTAGCGGTATCCGCAATGAGTCTACCCATAAAGCCAACCATACGAATGATGAAAGTGATCTTGCATGGAATTATGCGCTAGTTGATGTTGATGAATTGGGCAGTTTTATTACTACGATAATTAAAGAAACTTATCACACTTTAGGTGCAGGTCTTCCAGTATGTGTTTATCAGTTAAAGCTATTTAATGATTTAACAAAAAAAGGCCTAAAGTTAAAGTCAGGTAAATCTATATTAAGTCATCGTGCGGAAATGAAGGTAGAGCTAGATAATGTAAAAAATAATATTACTGTGAACGATGTGCTTGTTATCGAATATATTTCTTCGCAAGCGATGTCCGATGGCTATGAAAAAATAATTAAGTCTGCTTTGCATGAAAATAACTATGCGATGGGTCTATTAGTCGAAGTAGCAGTCAAAAAAGATGCTATTGAAATAACAAAAATAGACCAAAATTATATCGCGCATTAGCATTGGAGATGGAAATGACAAATATAAATTATGTGCCAGAAATACAGGAAGTAATTTCATCCGGGAGAATTCTTAATGTTCTTATTGTTGATGACAGTAAAATGGTACGAACAGCAATAAAAGAAATACTTGAGCTTGGTAGCATTCAGGTGTCTGAAGCCGTCGATGGCCAAGAAGCGCTGGATATTATCAATAACAGTTGCCCAGATTTGGTGTTGCTTGACGTTTTTATGCCTGAAGTTGATGGTCTCGAAGTGTTAAAAGTAATTCGTCAATCCTATTCAAAGCTTCAATTACCGGTTATTTTGGTTACGTCCAAAGAGTCATCGCAGGAAATAGTACAGGCACTTGATCTAGGGGCAAACGATTATGTTACCAAACCGATTGATTTTGATGTTTTATGGGCGAGATTAAGTAATCAGTTAATGTAAAAGCAGGCTGCTGAATATCTACGTTCAGCGCAGGCAAGCCTTGAAAATCAAATCATACAAAGAACGTCTGAACTTAGCATAAGCAACCAGCAATTAAAAAAAGAAGTTGAAGACAGGATGTTGGTAGCCGATGAATTTCAGAAGCAGGCAAATTTTGACTCATTAACGAACCTGCCTAATCGTAGTTTGGCGACGGACAGGTTGAATCAAACACTGGTAAAAGCGAAGAGACGTAATTTGAAACCCTGCTTAGCCTTTCTGGATTTAGATAATTTCAAGTATGTCAATGATACCTTTGGTCATGCGGTAGGTGATGCGCTACTAAAAGAAGTCGCAAGCCGGTTAACCGATTGTGCGCGTGAAAGTGATACGGTTGCACGTTTAGGTGGCGATGAATTCTTATTGATCCTGGATGATGAAAATACAGTGAAAAATGAAAAACGTGAGATAGGTGTTAGACACATAGGTGATCGAATTATTGAAAGTTTTGAAAAGCCATTTATTATTGACGGCAATGAACTTAAAGTGACGCCCAGTCTTGGTTTTGCTATTTATCCGCAGGATGGCGATGACAGTGAGACCTTGATGCGACATGCAGATACAGCAATGTATCGTTCTAAGCAGGAAGGTAAAAATGCATATTGTTTTTATTCACCTGATATGACAGCAAAAGCTAAAATGCGAATGGATGTTGAAGAACAACTTCAACATGCACTTGAACGTAAAGAGTTTTCTATTCATTATCAGCCAATTATTGACGCAAAAAGTGGCAACATTATAAAAGCTGAAGCGCTATTAAGATGGGATTGCGAAGCACTGGGCTCGATAACCCCTGGTTATTTTATTCCTGTTGCGGAAGAAGCGGGACTGATTGTACCGATTGGCTGCTGGGTTATTCAATCGGTTTGTTCGCAGGTAAAAAAATGGCGAGATGCTGGTTGGGATGATATATGCGTTACTGTTAACGTGTCGCCATATCAGTTTCAGGCGAATGCCAGGCTGATTGTGATACTTGAAAAGGCATTGCAGGATAATGATTTAGCCGCAGATGCGATTCAGTTGGAATTAACTGAAAGCATCTTTACGAAAGGCGCTAATAATGTTGCCGAAACAATTAAGCAGCTTCAGCTTATGGGCATTAAATTATTGGTTAATGACTTTGGCGCAGGGGTCGAATCGCTGTCATTATTGCAGCAATATAATTTTGACTCTATAAAAATCAAGCGAAGTTATATAGAAAAACTATCGACCAGTAAAAAAGATGAAAAATTAGTTAAAGCCGTGATTGCCATGACAAAAGAACTAGGCCTGACGGTCATCTCTGAAGGAGTAGAGACAAAAGAGCAGCTTGATTTCTTAATTGCTGAGCAATGTGAATATATGCAGGGCTACTATTTGAGTAAACCTGTCTCAGCAGCGACGTTTAGTTCTCTGGATAACGATGAACCTTATGTTTTTGTTCCTGGCCACATACCTTCGCAAGAAAGTGATACAGGTAGAAAACAGGTGTCGTGTTAATGCATATTTGACTGATTCTACCTTGATTAAGGCGTCATTTAATAGATTCTTCTATTAACCACTAAAATTCCGGCATATCACTTCGTCCTGCTAAAGATTTTTCAGCTTCTACCGATAAATTTACTAGTTCATGCATTATGCATGCATTCGTATTTTGAATTAGAGGCAAAACTATGTCAGTCAGTCAGGAAGTGTCCACGGACGGTAAGAAAGTACATATCAATATAGCAGGGCGATTTGATTATAAAGTATCTCAGGATTTTAGAGATAGTTACCGTCAGGT
>JAJRUF010000063.1 GCA_024277935.1 Gammaproteobacteria bacterium | reverse complement strand
TATTTATACGGGTGATGATGCAAGTAGTTGCGAGTTTTGTTTGCTAGGTGGCAATGGGTCAATTACTGTCTCTGGAAATGTGGCACCCAAATTAGTACATCAAATGATTTCTGCTGCCTTGGAAGGTAATAGAGAGCTTGCTGAATCAATAGATGCAAAATTATCCGCTCTACACCAATATTTGTTTATTCAATCAAATCCTATTCCTGTTAAGTGGGCTGTGGCTGAAATGGGCTTAATGGGCAAAGGTATTCGACTACCTTTGACTTGGCTGACGGAAGATTGTTATACCACTGTACGTGATGCAATGAAACAGGCAGAAGTTTTGTAGTGAAAAGAATAACTATTACGTTTTATTGTTTGCTAATTCTTAATGTGTCGGGATGTGGCAGTATTAAAGCTTTATTTCCAGATAAAGAAAAAGACTATCAGTTTACCACTGAAATTCCTGAGCTACAGGTCCCTGCTGACCTTACTGATACTATTGATCATAATACTGGTATCGCATATTCAGCACTACCAGTTATCAGCAAACCGCTTGCTAAAGTAGAAAATAAAGAAACGACTGAAAATAATAAAAAACCTGGTACTCTTGTTGAACTGGTCGAATACTCTGGAGGGGCAACACGTATTCGGATTGAAGACACCATCGAAAGATCCTGGCGTATTGTTGGTAAAGCACTGAGTGGAAATGCTATTGAGATCACTAACAGAGATGAAAATGATAAACTTTATACTGTGCAATATGACCCCGACTTTAAGAAAGTCGAAGACGGATCATTATGGGATGAAGTGTTATTTATTTTTGGTTCTGACCCAGCTAATGACAAAGAGTTTAAAATACGCTTAGCTGAAAATGGTGCGTTAACAGAAGTTATTGTGCTTGATAAAGATGATCTGCCTTTATCACAAGGTGCAGGGCTAAAGTTATTACACTTATTATATAAAACGATTAAGAATGATCTAAACACTAGTAAGTAGCAATTGTGAGTGTAGTGTTTAGCATTTGTTTCAGAGTTCAGTTTAGCCGATAAAAAACTATAGATTACTGATTATCAATGAAATTAAATTTATCTAACAATCAAGTATTGGGTGTTTTATTTTTCACTCTCCCTAAGTTGTTGATAGCGTTTTAGTGAGTCGCTATTTATGAAAAACTCTGGAATAATGTTTTTAGCAGACTGGTTGATATAGGGTGGGTTGAGGAACGAAATGCATCGTGCACCGTTTGCAAATGATAGGTTTCGTTAGAAGAGTTGACTTTTATTTGAAAAAAAAATATAGTTAAATTAGCTAATTTAACTATATTTTCAGTTATGAGAACAATTTCGGCAACAGAAGCAAAAAATAAATTTGGGCACCTAATGAGTTCCATAAGTGGAGGAAGTATTGCAATAACCAAAAATGGAAAAATTGCAGCTTATTTAACACCCTCGCAAAATAATATTAAACAAACATTGGCTGATCAGCAAATTGATAAAATATTGAGTGATTATTCATCAGGTAATGTCACACATCGTAATATTGAAGAGCTAACAGGGCTATGGTTTTCTGATATTCTTGCGGAATTAAAGCGTAGAGGCTTAGCGTTACCTAAAGTGGATTCAAAAGTTCACTATAATGAAAAACAACTGTCTTTATATAACTCTATTTTTAGTTAAGCATGAAAATATCGTTAATAGTTACAGATGCGAGCCCTCTTATAACGCTTGCTATAGCAGAAGCTCTTGATACATTATTAATGCTTGATATTAGAATTATTATTCCTGATATGGTTAATTTTGAGGTAACTAGGCATACAGATAAGCCAGGCTCCAAAGAGTTGTTAGATTGGATTAAATTACACCAATTTAATGATGTTTTTATTGGAAGTACTGAAGTTTTTTCTGAATATATAATGCTCCATGAAATAAACCCGACAATTAAAAGTAAAAACCGTGGAGAGCAGGCAGCAGCAGAAATACTTCAAAGTGAACTTGATAATAAGATGGATGCCGCAATTCTTTTGTTTGAAGATAGCGATATAAAAAAAGCAAATTTTCTTGTTCGACTTCCATCCAACGTTTTAATTATGTCTACATCAACTTTCCTTGAGGGGTTGCAGAAAAAAAAGCTTATACCTAGTGCGGATGAAATATTGCAAAGAGCTGTAAAAATAAGGGGTAAGGGAATTTTAAAACAAATTAAAATACCCATGTCAGGTGTCGAAGATATTTCAGATTCATGGCCTTCTCATTCTTAAATCAATACTTCTTGGCTGCTTAGGGAGTCTGAAGAAATAAAGTATCCCATCTCGCTGGCCTTTTTGCTCCTGACCAAACGAGATCAATCGTTGCGTAGCCTGCTATGCGCCTCTTGAGCTAGTTTGGTCAGAAACAAAAATTCTTCGCAATATGGGTAACTTTATGCCATCAAACTCCCTTACAGCTAGTTAAAAAATCATAAATTCATATTCATTTAATTACTCTATGTTAAAAATTGTTGGAACATCAGCCCTTTCAGATCATCGTTTAAACCAGTTGTTAGAGCAGCTTAAACAAATAGATAACAATATTTTTGCTGTCTCTGCAAGGTTTGTTCATTTTGTGGAAGCTGAGCAAACATTAACAACCGAAGAAACTAAAACACTGGAAAGGCTATTTTGTTATGGATATACACAGCCTTTAACTGAAATACAAGGCCATAAACTCCTAGTTGTTCCAAGGCCAGGTACGATTTCTCCTTGGTCGAGTAAAGCAACAGAAATAGCTGAACGCTGTGGATTAACATCTGTTTTACGTTTAGAAAGAGCCATAGAATATATTATTGCGAGTGATAACTTAAATGTCTGTAAAAAACAGACTATTGAACATTTAATTCACGACAGAATGACTCAATCTGTTTTTGAAAGTGATAAGGACTTAGATTTATTTGTCCATCAGAAGCCAAAACCACTCTTAACAGTTTCCATTATTGAACAAGGACGCGAGGCTCTGGTATCTGCTAATAAAGAGTTAGGTTTGGCTTTATCAGCAGATGAAATTGACTATTTAACGGATAGTTTTACTGAGTTAGGCAGAAACCCATCAGATGTGGAATTAATGATGTTTGCGCAAGCAAATTCAGAGCATTGCAGGCATAAAATATTTAATGCCAGCTGGACTATTGATGGGGAAGATCAAGCTAAATCACTTTTTAGTATGATTAGAAATACGGCAGATAAAAACCCTCAAGGTATCTTATCTGCTTATAGTGATAATGCATCAGTTGCCGAAGGTTCAAAGGCTGATGTGTTTATTCGTGATCCACAAACAGGTGAATATAGCTATAGAGAAGAAGATGCTCATTTGTTAATGAAAGTAGAAACCCATAACCACCCGACAGCAATTTCTCCACACCCAGGTGCGGCAACAGGTTCGGGCGGAGAGATTCGAGATGAAGGTGCAACAGGGCGGGGTTCTGCAACAAAAGCTGGACTGACAGGTTTTACGGTTTCACACCTTAAAATCCCTGGTTTTGAACAACCGTGGGAAGCTGATAATGGAAAACCAGAGCGTATATCTTCAGCTTTAGATATTATGCTGGAAGGTCCCATTGGTGGTGCGGCATTTAATAATGAATTTGGTCGCCCCAATATAGCTGGCTATTTTCGCAGTTATGAGCAAGCTGAAGAAACAGGCAAAGAAAACCAGTATCGTGGTTATCATAAGCCTATTATGATTGCCGGAGGTATGGGGAATATTCGTCCTATGCTGGTTGATAAACATAAAATTCCAGCGGGCTCATTAATTATTATTTTAGGTGGCCCTGCCATGTTAATTGGTTTGGGGGGAAGTGCGGCTTCATCACAAACATCAGGTGAGAGTGCTGCTGAATTAGATTTTGCTTCTGTACAAAGAGAAAACCCAGAAATGGAGCGTCGGTGTCAAGAAGTCATTAATCATTGTAACGCCATGGGTAATGACACCCCTATTATTTCAATTCATGATATTGGTGCAGGCGGCTTGTCAAATGCTGTTCCTGAAATTATCCATGACTGTGATAAAGGAGGTAAGTTTGAATTACGTGATGTTAATAATGCAGATAAAGGCATGTCACCGATGCAAATTTGGTGTAATGAAGCACAAGAACGCTATGTTGTTGCTATTGCACCTGAATCTTTAGCATTATTTAGCTCTTTTTGTGAGCGCGAACATTGTTTATTTGCCGTTATTGGTGAAGCCACTAATGAAGAGCATTTAACTTTAAGTGATAAATTCTTAGGTGGGGTGCCCGTTGATATTCCCATGTCAGTATTATTTGGAAAATCACCAAAAATCCATAAAGATGTTAAGCATATATCCAAAAAATTAAAAAGCTTGACGTTAACAGATGTTGATTTATCAGAAGCTGTAAACCGAGTTTTATCTTTTCCAGCTGTCGCAGATAAAAGCTTCCTTATTCATATTGGTGACCGTTCTGTAACGGGCTTAGTGGCGCGTGATCAAATGGTAGGTCCTTGGCAAGTACCTGTTGCTGATGTTGCTGTTACAGCCTCTGGCTTTCATGCTTTAACGGGTGAAGCGATGGCTATGGGAGAAAGAACGCCTTTGGCTGTTATTGATGCACCAGCTTCAGGTCGAATGGCTATTGCTGAATCATTAACAAACCTTGCCGCTACTCGGATAGAATCACTCAATAAAGTCAAAATTTCGGCTAACTGGATGGCCGCTTGTGGCAGTGAAGGTGAGGATGCCGCTTTATTTGATACGGTTAAAACCGTAGGAATGGAAGTTTGTCCAGAGTTAGGTATTGCGATTCCGGTAGGTAAAGACTCTTTATCCATGAAAACGGTATGGAGTGAAAAGGGTCAAGATAAAACCATGACCTCACCCTTATCGTTAATAATCACCTCATTTGCTCCTGTTATAGATGTGAGTAAAACCTTAACGCCTCAGTTAAAAGGCGAAGATACTGTATTAATCTTGATTGATTTAGGGGCAGGAAAAAACAGGTTGGGAGGCTCTGTTTTAGCTCAAACTTATAATCAAATTGGGAATGAAACCCCTGATTTGGATGATACGGCTTTATTTAAATCATTCTTTAATGCTATTCAAACATTAAATAGTCAAAATAAAATACTAGCTTATCATGACCGTTCTGATGGTGGTTTATTAGCAACGGTGGCTGAAATGATTTTTGCAGGTCGCAAAGGGGCTGAAATTGAACTAGATAGTTTGGTTGCGGAAGATGAAAATACTTTAGCAGCATTATTTAATGAAGAATTGGGTGCTGTGATTCAGGTTAAACAATCTGAGGTTGATAATGTAATGGGTTTCCTGGCTGATGCTGGATTAGAACAATGCACTCACTTAATTGGTTGGGTGCTAGATAAACAGCAACAACTTAATATTACCTATCAGGGTAAAGAAATTTATACGGCTAGCCGTGCTGATTTACAACAAACATGGTCAGAAGTCAGCTACAGAATGCAAGCATTACGTGATAATCCTGATTGTGCGAAACAGCAGTTTGAGAAAATTACCGATGATAGAGACCCCGGCTTATCATCTACATTAAGTTTTAATGTGGACGATAATATTACCGCTAATATTACAACAGCTAATGGGCCAAAAGTTGCAATCCTAAGGGAGCAAGGGGTTAATGGCCATATCGAAATGGCAGCGGCTTTTGATCGTGCGGGCTTTACGGCAATAGACGTACATATGAGTGACATTATTCATAGCCGAGTTAGCTTAAAAGACTTTACAGGCTTGGTTGCCTGTGGTGGTTTCTCTTATGGTGATGTATTAGGTGCCGGTGGTGGTTGGGCAAAGTCAATTTTATTTAATAAAACAGCCAGAGATGAATTTTCTGCATTTTTTAAGCGAACAGATACTTTTGGCTTAGGTGTTTGTAATGGCTGTCAAATGATGTCAGGCTTAAAAGAGATTATCCCTGGTGCAGAACATTGGCCAGAATTTAAGAGAAATGATTCTGAACAGTTTGAAGCTAGAGTCTCAATGGTTAAAGTACAAGCATCACCGTCGATTTTAATGGCTGGAATGGAAGGCTCAATATTACCTGTTGTTGTAGCTCATGGTGAAGGCCGGGCAGAATTTAATAAATCGAAGGTTAAAGATGTTCTCGTTGCATTAAGTTATGTTGATAACTATGGTGAAGTAACGACTGACTTTCCTGCTAATCCAAATGGTTCGCCAGAGGGAATTACTGGTTTAACCACAACAGATGGTCGATTTACTATTATGATGCCTCATCCTGAACGCTGTTTTAGAACCATACAAAATTCATGGTATCCTAAGGAGTGGAATGAAGAGGGTGCATGGATGAGAATGTTTAGAAATGCACGTGTTTGGGTTGGATAAGTTGTAGAGGTAGCTTTACGCACAACCTTTTTACCTGAATTTTATGGGGTAAAAGGCTAATTAGGAAGCAGTATGAATTATAAAACAATAGAATCATTTGTAGGTAATACGCCTTTAGTTAAACTTCAGCGACTACCGGGTGAAACAACGAATACTATTTTAGTCAAACTTGAAGGGAATAACCCAGCTGGTTCTGTAAAAGACAGGCCTGCTTTAAGCATGATTAAAAATGCTGAAACAAGAGGCGAAATTAAACCTGGTGACAGTTTAATTGAAGCAACCAGTGGTAATACAGGAATTGCTCTTGCAATGGTATCGGCCATTAAAGGCTATAAAATGACTTTAATTATGCCTGATAATATGAGCTCAGAGCGCATAGCATCAATGAAAGCCTATGGTGCAGAGATTATTTTGACACCTGCGGCACAGAGCATGGAAGGCGCAATTGACTTGGCGCGTAAAATGCAAGATGAAGGTAAGGGGAGAATACTCGACCAGTTTTCTAACCCCGATAATCCGTTGTCACATTACCAGGGAACAGGCCCCGAAATTTGGCAGGATACCAATGGAAAAATCACCCATTTTGTCAGTGCAATGGGAACAACCGGCACAATTATGGGGACTTCTCGTTATTTAAAAGAACAAAATGCTAATATTCAGATTGTGGGGGTTCAACCAGAGGGACAGTCAAAAATTCCTGGAATAAGGCGTTGGCCTAAAGAGTATTTACCCAAAATTTATAAGCCAGAAAATATTGATCAAATTTTAGACGTAGCTCAACACTCAGCAGAACAAACAACGCGTGAATTAGCCGCTAAGGAAGGTATTTTTTCTGGTGTTTCATCGGGTGGAGCGGTATCAGCGGCATTACAACTGTCAAAAACAATAGAAAATGCAATTATTGTGGCTATTATTTGTGATAGAGGAGATCGCTATCTATCAACAGGTGTGTTTCCGAGTTAATAATCAAAAAGGATATTGGTTGTAGAGCGGACTTCAGTCCGCTATAGGTAAGTGTTAGTATAGATATAGCTATCTACTTAGAGATAGTTTGTATTGTTAATTGCGGACTAAAGCGCACTCTACAGGCTTATGTTATATTAGCAAAAACGTCCCTAACAAAATTTTCCATATTTGATGAGCATAAAAAAGAGCTTTATTCAGTTCATCAAAGTCATTATTTTATCTTCAATATTTTGTAGTCAAGGCAATGCATTAGAGAGTATAAATATTGAGGTTAATGATATTATAACTAAGGGCTGGTTATTAAGTGACATCAAATTATCTTTATTTGATTTTCAAAATCCTAGCCAACAACTGCGTTTATCAATAAAAAAAATAACTTTAGCTGAACCCTTTTCAACTATAAATTTAATTGATGTCCAATGTACTGAATTTAATTGGCAAGAAAATTTAATAGTCTGTCAAACAGGTAAGGCAAGGTTTAAATCAAAAAAAAATCATACCCAATCTTTTGACTTTTCTTTCACTTTATCAGATCAGAAAAGTCAATTTATTATTAAAAACCTTAAAATTGAAAAAGGAATTCTTTCTCTTCTTGCAACAGAAAAAAAAGGAGATTGGTCTTTATCAATTAAAGCTAAAAATATTCCCCTAAGTAATCTAGCAAATTATTTACCTAAGCAAAAAAAAGCCTTTTATGACATCAGTAAAGGCAATGTAAGTGCCAGCGTTAATCTAAACGGTAATAGAAAAGGCGCTAGATTTATTTCGATTAAATCATTATTTAAAGACCTAACTATACAAGCTAATCATGGAAAGTTTGCAACAGAATCAATTGATTTAGCATGGGGTTTACAAGCAAAGTTGCAACAGGGTGACTGGCAATGGAAAAGTATGTCGCAACTAAGTCATGGGGAACTTTATATAGAACCTGTTTATTTAAACATAAAAGATAAAAAACTGACTTTAAAGGCTACTGGAAAATACCTTCCAAAAGGACAGATTTTATTTCAGCATATCAATATAATTTACCCTGATATTATCTCAATAAAAGCTAATGCTTTAATAAACTATAAGCCTGAATTGAGTGTGAAGGATGCTGATATTTTTACTGAAATTACTAATTTAGACCAGTTTTATACGCTATATGTGTCTCCTTTTTTTGAGGGGACAGCAGTTGAAGGGTTTAGCCTATTGGGAAAAGCAAATATAAACGCACATATTGCAGAGGCTAAAATAAATAATGTTTCTTTTGATATTAAAAGGCTTAATATTCTGGATAATAAAAAAAGATTTGAAGTTAAAAATGCTCAAGGATTAGTAAATTGGTCAGATAATGTACTATCGGAAACAACATCAGAAATTAGCTGGGAACAATTAAAAGTCAGAGCTATACCAATAGAATCAGGATATTTAAGGTTTTTATTTAAAAATAAACAACTTACTTTATTAAAGAAAAGCACTATTCCATTGCTAGGTGGAAGCCTGTATATCAATAAATTTAACTGGCAGAATAGTAAAAGTGGTGAGCCTCACGTTTACTTTGAAGGGGGGGTGAAGCAATTATCTTTAGAAAAATTATCCTATGCCTTAGATTGGGTGCCTCTTTCTGGAAATGTTAGCGGGTATATACCCGCAGTTAATTATAAGCATAAAACTTTAACAGTTAAAGGTGAGCTGCAAGCACAATTGTTTGATGGCATAATAAAAATTAATAACTTGTCTTCATCAGGGTTATTCACTGATTTTTCAAAAATTTCTATGGATATGGTAATAGAAAACCTCGATTTAAATTTACTGACTCAAAAATTTAAAATGGGAGGAATGGAAGGTCGAGTTTCGGGGTTTATCAATGGGCTATACTTGGAAAACTGGGAGCCAATAGCTTTTTATGCATGGTTAGGAACGCCAAGCAATGATGATTCAACACATAGAATCAGTCAAAAAGCAGTTGAAAATATTGCCAGTATTGGTGGAAGTGGGGTGGCTGATATTTTTTCTAAAGGTTTTTTAAGGTTTTTTGATACTTTTTATTATGATCAAATAGGTTTTGGGTGCTATTTACACAAAGGTGTTTGTCAGTTAATGGGGGTTGAAGCAGCAGATCAAGGATATTATATTATCAAGGGTGGTGGTATACCTAGAATAGATATTATTGGCTATAACACGCAAGTAGACTGGAATGTATTGATGCAACGGCTATCACGGTTATCATCAACAGATGAGGTGATTGTAAAATAAAGTCTAAATTTAAAAGGTTAAGTTTTATTTTAAGTCTGTAACTATCAGGTTTTGCTACAGTTTATAATTTATCTAAAAATCATCTTTTAACTTTCTAATCTTACTGAAAATTTTCTGTAACGGTTTGTTTTTCATATTTAGTGACTGTTGAATAACAGCGGTATTCTCTCTTAGAAAAGGGTTAGTCATTAATTCTAATTCTATGCTAGTAGGAATGGTAGGTTTATTATCCTTTCTAAACTGATGAACCTGCTGTATTCTCTGCTGTAATGCTTTATTATCAGGTTCAAGCGTTAAGGCAAAAGCTCCATTAGCTTGAGTATATTCATGAGCACAATAAATACGGGTTTCTTTGGGTAAGGCTTTTATTTTTTGTAAAGAATTCCACATCTGTTCTGCCGAACCTTCAAATAGCCGGCCACAGCCCATAGAAAATAAAGTGTCACCACAAAATAGATTTTTACTATTTTCTAAATAAAATACAATATGACCTAGTGTATGTCCCGGTGTTTCAATAACTGTAATGTTTTCTTTACCTAGGGAAAATATATCTCCCTCTTTTACGGGGATATCAATATTGGGGATTCTATAGTTGTCTGCTTTAGCTGCGATTATTTTACAATTTGTTGCGATTTGTAAATCAGAATTTGCTCCAATATGATCATTGTGGTGGTGAGTGTTAAGTATGTAATTTAGTGTCCAGCCTTTTTGTTTTAAGGTATTTAAAACGGGTTGGCTAACTGCAGGGTCAACGACAGCTGTTTTATTTAAAGAAGGCTCATGAAGCAGGTAAATATAATTATCTTTTAATACGGGGAGTTGAATAATTTCTAGCATCTGAATATATTGATAAGTAGCGAATTAGACCGCTCTCAGCCATCAATTAGAGGATAATAAAATTAATGACTTACGATTTTGTTGTTCAAGAGGCGAGCGAAATTAATTTAATAAAAAAATTCAAAATAAGCACTGAGAACACAGGGGGAGATGGCTTAACGCTCAAAAATTCTATGTTCTCAGTGATCTTTGTAGTAAAAACAGTTCGATCTTTTATATTCTCTTACTTAATATGAAGTAAAGCGAGCAAATTGTTATCCTAACAAAGTTAAGCGCAAAAAGCCTCAATAGAATTAAAAATTCCTTGAGTGTCTAGTTTACATTCAGCCAGCAACTCCTCACGCGTACCTTGCTCAATAAAGGCATCAGGTAAACCGATATTTAACACAGGCATCAAAATCTGTTGTGCTTGTAAGAAATTATTTACTGCACTACCGGAACCACCAGAAATAACATTCTCTTCAATAGTGACCAGTACATCATGGGTTTTAGCCAGTTGGAGAATCATTTTGGTATCAAGCGGTTTAACAAAGCGCATATTAACCACTGTAGCACCTAATTTTTTACCTACTTCTATTGCAGGTGTAACCATACTACCCCAGGCCAAAATAGCTAAACGTCCCCCTTGGTGACGAATTTCAGCTTTGCCTATTTCTAATTCAGATAAACCTTCTGTCACTACAGAACCAGGACCTTTTCCACGAGGATAACGGACAGCCGCCGGGCCTTTATAATGGAAGCCAGTTGTTAACATTTGCCGACATTCATTCTCATCAGCTGGTGCCATAATTAACATATTAGGGATGCAAGCCAAAAAGCTGTAATCAAAACTACCTGCATGTGTTGGGCCATCAGGGCCTACTAGTCCTGCTCTATCTAAAGCAAACAATACATCTAAATTTTGTACCGCCACATCATGAATCAATTGATCATAAGCACGCTGTAAAAAGGTAGAATAAATAGCCACTACTGGTTTTCCGCCTTGACAAGTTAGGCCAGCAGCCAAAGTGACCGCATGTTGCTCAGCAATCGCCACATCAAAATAACGTTCAGGAAAGCGCTCAGAAAACTCAACCAGCCCCGAACCCTCTCGCATTGCAGGAGTAATACCAAAAAGGCGAGAATCTTTTTCAGCCATATCGCATAACCAGCGGCCAAAAACCTGGGTATAAGTAGGATGAACAGACGGAGCCGATTTAGGTAAAGAATCAAGCTGTGGATCAAAAGCAGGCACACCATGATATGCCAGAGGATCATTCTCAGCCGGTGCATAGCCTTTGCCTTTCTTGGTCACAATATGTAAAAACACAGGGCCTGATAAATCTTTAATATTCTTCAAGGTATCCACTAGCATATCCACATCATGCCCATCAATAGGCCCAATATAATTAAAGCCCAGCTCCTCAAATAAAGTGCCCGGTACAATCATACCTTTAACATGCTCTTCCGTTTTTTTAGCTAACTCCCAAACTGAAGGCATCTTACTTAAAACTTTTTTACTTTCTTCACGCACAGAGGAATAAATTTTACTGGAAATAACCCGAGTAAAATAATTATTCATTGCTCCTACGTTAGGTGAGATAGCCATATCATTATCATTTAAGATAACTAATAAATTAGCATCCACCACACCGGCATGGTTCATTGCCTCAAAAGCCATTCCACCGGTGATACTTCCATCACCAATAATCGCCACACAGCGTTTATCCTGGCCTTGTTGTTTAGCAGCAATGGCCATACCTAAAGCTGCAGAAATAGAGGTGCTGGAGTGCCCAACCCCAA
Source organism: Gammaproteobacteria bacterium (assembly GCA_024277935.1). Lineage (GTDB taxonomy): Bacteria > Pseudomonadota > Gammaproteobacteria > Methylococcales > Methylomonadaceae > QPIN01. The sequence goes on along the minus strand of JAJRUF010000063.1, from coordinate 22,302 downwards.
AAGCATCATACTCACTCTCGTTACGATTAGGAAAAGCACAAATACCGCCCTTGGTCCGAATTGTAGGCATTTTATCCTTACGGCCCGTAAGAATTTTATGTGGATAGGCTTGATGGCCCACATCCCAAACTAACTGATCGACTGGCGTATTAAACACATAATGTAAGGCCACGGTAAGCTCAACGGTGCCTAAACCAGCTGAGAAATGACCACCAGAAAGACTGACGGTGTGAGTTAAATATTCACGTAATTCTGCCGATAACGCTTTAAGTTGTTTTGCATCAAGCTTGCGCACATCTTCTGGCAGGTTGATGTCTTTTAGCAGTGGATAATCTTTTGTTGGCATCGTATCTAACCTAGGTTATTTATTTTTGTTTGTTATGGCATGACTGGCAAGGTTTTTACCTAAGTCCCAAATTGAACCTGGTATTTGATGTGTGTCACCGATTGCTTTATCAAAAGAATTTACAATCCAGTCTCTATCATCTTGAACCAGGTTTAAAGGCGGTAAAAGTTTCACAACATTCATACCGTGTCCTGCAACTTGCGTAAGAATACGATGTTCTTTAAATAAAGGAATCGTAACCATTTGGCAGAATAAGCCTTTATTGGCCGCTTCTAACATAGCCCAGGCAGCTTTTAGTTTTAAACTTTTTGGCGATTGGAATTCGACAGCAATCATCAAGCCTTTGCCACGGGCTTCTTTTAAGAATTCATATTGGTCGGCCATGGCATTAATACTGTTGATAATATCTTCACCAACTTTTGCACTGTTTTCGACTAATTTCTCATCCTCCATAACTTGTAGAGTTGCAAGTCCCGCAGCCATAGCCATATTATTTTTAGAGAAAGTAGAACCATGTACTACTGCTCTGTCCATACGATTAAAAACAGTATCCATGATTTTTTGAGTCATCGCAACGGCCCCCACAGGGATAAAACCACCTGATAAGGCTTTAGCCATTAAGATCATGTCAGGTTTTACTCCCCAATAATCAATTGCCCAAAATTTACCTGTACGACCTAAACCGGTTTGAATTTCATCTGCAACAAATAAGGTACCGTATTTTTTACACAGGCGTTCTACTTCGGGCAGGTAGTTATCATTAGGAACATTAACACCTTTACCTTGGATGGGCTCAACAATAAAGGCAGCGACATCTTTAGTGCTTAATGCTTTTTCTAATGCCTCTATATCATTAAAAGGAATAGCATTACAATTAGGTAATAAAGGCCCAAAACCTTGTTTAAAAATCTCTTCACCATTTAAAGATAAAGACCCCAAGGTTAAGCCGTGAAAACTATGTTCACAATGAACAATACGCTCACGCTTAGTGGTATAACGCGCAAATTTAATAGCCGCTTCAACGGCTTCAGTTCCTGAATTACTAAAAAACATTTTAGTGGTATTTTCTGGCGTTGTTGCCAGAATTTTTTCAGCCAGTAAACCACTTAATAAAGAAACATCCATTTGTACCAAGTTAGGTAGTTCCAGGGTTAATGTCTCTTGCAGGGCGCTAATAACAGTGGGGTGATTGCGACCCACAGCAAATACACCAAAGCCACTCAGTAAATCCAGGTATTTATTATTATCTTCATCAAATAAATACTGCCCTATGGCTTTTTTATAGTTTTTATCATAGCCAATAGTTCTTAAAACTCTGACCATTTGGTTGTTTAGGTGTTGCTCATGTAAATCGAATTTATCATCGAAATGCTGAGTAAAAAGGTCGGCGATGCTGAAAGACATGAAATACCTCGATTAATTTCTATTGCCGTAAAAAGCGGGAAGTACAATAAGCGTACAGACTAATGTAAAGAAAATACCTACAGCCAGTAATAATCCCATACTGGCGGTGCCAAGATGTGATGTAAATGCAAGACTACTAAAGCTACATAAGGTCGTTAAGGAGCTGAAAAACACGGCGCGTGCCGTGCTACTTTGTAAAAGGTCTTTGTGGCTTGAAAGGCGGGATTCTAAACGGTAGAAAATATGGATACTACTATCAACCCCCATACCCATTAATAATGGAAGAGCAATAATGTTTGCAAAGTTAAAATTATTATTAAGTAATACGTTTGTGGCACCCGTTAATAATCCTGCTAATAATAAAGGGCCAAGCACTAATAATGTGTTTCTGATATTTTTTAGGATAAACAATAAAAGTAGAAATATAGCAATAATAGCAGCCGAGAATGCTTGTATAAAAGCTTTAACCACGGCAGTACCTGATGCCTGGTCTGCAACGGGTAAGCCTGATGATTGAGGGGCTGCTGTTTGTACCTCTGCAACAAACTCTTTTAAGTTTTCTACTTTATTTTGGTCAAATTCTGGAGTAATTAAAACCTTGTATTGACCGGCTGGACTCAGCCAGTTTCTAGTAATATAAGCAGGTAAATCGCTTAATTGGTAGGCTGTGGCAGATAAGCTGGTTTGCAAGCGATTCATGGTAAATGGTAGCAAGCCTAAAATATTTTTTTCTAATGTTTTAGCCGATGAGTTAAGGCTATCTTTATATTGGTTTTGAAACAGAGTTATATTCTGCTGTAACTGTTCTAATGTCTCACGCGGTACAATCGTGGTTTGTTGTTTTAATGCTTCAGTTAAAGCAATATTTAATGCGACTAAAGCTTTAACAGGGTTTGTATTGCTTAAAACATGGTTAAAGTTTTTAAGTTGGTCGCCCAAAATTAAATCAAGTTCATCTATTGTTTCCAGTTTTTCATCTTGGTTTTTAGCAACAAGGTCACCCAGAAAAATAGTGCTATGTACAGAAGCTAAATTATTAAGCCGGTTAGCAAGTTTTTGGGCTTCAGCAAAAGAAGGTGCTAGTGCTGAAAGCGCAAAGGGCGAGTCTGTTTGTGATGCTAATAATTCTTTTATAGTAGAGACTGATTCGCTATGAGGGTCTCTTAAGTTGATGGGGTTCGAGTCAAAAACTAACTGAGATAAAATAGCGGCTGAAGCAATCGCTAAAATAACAGCCATAATACGGATTTGTAATGCATATTGAAAAGGAATTTCGGCTATTACCCCTAGCTTAACAATTGAGCGTATTGGCTTAAGTTTTTTAATGGAAAAAATGGTTAAAAGAGCGGGTAAAACAGTAAGGGAAATAATTAAACCAATAATCATACCGCCTGCAGAAATAATACCTAGCTCAGAAACACCTGAATAATCAGTTGGAATAAAAGCTAAGAACCCTAAAGATGTGGTCAGTGCACATAGGAATAAAGAGAAGCCTACGGTATGAACGCTATCTGAAATCGCTTGTTTGTTATCCATACCCTGAATACGACACTCTCTATAATGTAAGCAAATATGAATTGCAAAATCTACGCCCAGACCAATATAAAGTATTGCAAAAGCTATAGAGATTAAATTTAGGTGGCTAATGGATACGGTTGCAAAACCTGCAGTCAATATTAAGCCAAGGATAAGGACTATAAATGCAGAAAACAGTAGTTTAAATGATCGTAACCCAACCCAAAGAGAGAGTAAAACCAGAAATAATGAGACAACCCCCGCCGTAATTGATCCTTTCCCAACACTTTCTAGCTCTTCATGTTCTAAAGCGACTTCGCCGGTCATGCGAATTCTTAGACCTGGGGTGTTAAGCATTAGTTTATTGGCCACCTTTCTTGCAGCATTAAGCGCATGAGCTGCAGGCATTATTTCATTAAAATTTAATATGGGTTTAGCTAGAACCAGTGTTCGATTACTGTTGGTATTTAATTTATTAGCCGCTAATAAATTTTGCCAAGACACTTGGTAAGGTTGACCTTTAAGCTGGTGATTGATTGCATCATTAACAGCAAGTAATAATGGCTCAAGGTTCATGGGGAGCGCTTTATCAGTTCTCTTTAAAGCCGTTCCAATAATTTCAAATAAACCTTCTAAGCTGTAGTGGTTTGCTAAGTAACCAATAAAAGGTTGAGCATCAATTAATTTGGTAGCCAGTGCATCAAGTTCTTTTTGATTTAAAAAAAGCAGTGCCTGTTGCTTGAAAAAATCATTTTCAGTCGGTGTGTAAACAGAGGTAAAGTTATCGCTTAGTTGTTTTAAATCCTGTTCTAGCTTTGCCGCTGCCTGTGATGTTATTTCGGGGGTTTGGGCATCAACAACCAAAATTAAAACGCCCGCATCCTGAGGGAATGCTTTTTCTATTCGTAGGCGGTTCTTTTGAAAAGGCAGGTCAGAGGATAGCATTTCAGCTGTATTAGTATTAATACCCAGGTTATTAATGGTGTAATACAAGCTCGCGGCTGTTAAACAGATAGTTAATAATATTAAAGTCCAAGGGAAACGAAGAATATTTGCACCCCACCAGCATAAAAATCGGTCAATTATTGATGTTGAAGCTGTATTCATTTGCTGGCTATTGTTGTTTCAAAACCGCTTATTATATCAAGTTGCTTGGCAACTAATTTTAATTTGTTTTTTGCAGCATTAAAATGTAAACCTAAGTTAATTAACCCAGGTAATTCAGAGGGGTGAAGCAATAAAAACCAAAGTAGTTTTGATAAAATAACTTCCCCTTGTTTATTCAATGCATAACTGACGGCTTTAGGTAAACTCATCTCTACTGGATCTGCAATACAACGGATAACGAGAGAAGGCATTTTGTGTTGTTTGGCTATTTGAACAATTGCACTACTCTCCATATCCAGAGCAACTGCTTTTGACTTCTGATGTATGGAACTTTTTGCTTTACTTTCGGCAACAATAACAGAGCTTCCAGCGAGTAACCCGCTGTTAGGGCTTAAACCCGCTAATTGTTGAGTCGTATTTTGTAGCCAACCTGAATCTATAGATAATAATTGTTGGTTTTCTGTGAGTATTTTTTTGGGTAAAACTAAATCTCCTGGTTTTAAATCAGGACTTAATGCCGCGGCACAACCCCAGCTGATTAACCTGTTGGCCCCCTTTTTTATAACTAATTCACTGGCTTTAGCTGCATTGACAGGTCCAGCCCCTGAGCATGCGACAATTGTTTTTTGGTTAATAAAAATGCACTCTCCTTTAAGAACCTTTTGGCTACTTAGGCTGCTGATTTCATCAGGAAGGGCAATAATAATTCCAGTAATCACTTTTTCGCCAACTCATTGCGGTAGCGTGCTAAAGCCCAAAGTGGGAAGAACTTGTCATAACCATGATATTTTAAGAAGAATACTTTTGGGAATCCAGGCGCATTAAAACCTTCATCATTCCATACTCCATTCTCTAGCTGTTGGTTTAGAATAAATTCAATACCTGCTTTAACTTCCGGACTATCGCCTTCACCTGCTGCCATCAGCCCTAAAACAGCCCAAGCTGTTTGACATGCAGTGCTACGGTAATACTGTCCGCTGAATTTCTCAATATCATAATAGCTTTGGTTATCTTCCCCCCAGCCACCGTCTCCACGTTGGACTTTTTTTAAGTATGCAACGGCTTTGGTAAATAAAGGATCAGTTTTAGCTACATCAGTTTGTTCCAGGCCTAACAATACAGACCAAGTTCCATAAATATAGTTGGTTCCCCAGCGTCCAAACCAAGATCCATCTTCTTCCTGTTCGCTACGAAGGTACTCAATAGTGCGTTTTAATGCCGGTAAGTATTCAGTGTGGTTTTTTGCAACCTTGGCCATTAACATAGCACAGCGAGCACTAACATCAGCAGTTGGAGGGTCTAGTAATGCACCGTGATCGGCAAATGGAATTTCATTTAAATAAAAACGGGTATTATCAATATCAAATGCGCCATAACCCCCATTTTTAGATTGCATATCTACAATCCAGTGGGTTGCTCTATGGATGGATTCATCAAGGTTAGGTAGCTTTGAATCCGCCATTGCGAAAGCAACAACAGCAGTATCATCAACATCAGGGTAGTGCGGATTTGCAAATTGAAATGCCCAGCCACCACCGGCTGAATTGGGCCTGTCAATACGCCAATCACCTGGTTCATCAGATAATTGTTTGGTTTTTAACCAATTATAAGCATGAGTTAAGCTTTCGCTGTTTTTGTACTTATCAGCTTCTTGTATAGCTAACGAGGCAAGAGCAGTATCCCATACTGGAGATAAGCAAGGCTGGCAGTAGGCATTACTATCATTGATGACTAACAGCTTATCAATAGCTTTACGTGCAGTCTTTACATGTTCGTGATCTTTTTCGTAGCCTAATAGTAACAAGGCTTCGTAGGCATTAACCATGGCAGGGAAAATCCCTCCTAAACCATCCTCACCATTAAGCCGCTCTATAAACCAGCTAGCAGCCTTATCAGTTGCAAGTTGATGTGCTTTTTTAGGGATGAGAGGGCGTGTAATACGACCAAATTTATCCAAGCCTAGAAAAACCTTATTTAGCAGGGTACGTTCGGGAAAGTAATGCTTTTCCTTATCGGGGTCGATAAGAAATAGTTCTCTTACATTAACTTTATTAGGGTTTTTTGCTGTTGCTTTTAAGGTGCAAAGAATAAATAGGGGTACCATTACTGTTCTTGACCAGTATGATACTTTATCTAAATGAAAGGGAAACCATTTAGGTAAAAGCATTATTTCTACTGGAATATAAGGTACACCTCGCCAGGGTAGTTGTTCAAAAGTAGCTAGTGCAATACGAGTAAACACATTTGCTTTGGCTGCGCCTCCTTGGCCCAAGATGTACTCGCGTAAGCGAGTCATATGAGGCGCTTCAATAGAATCCCCCGCCATTTTTAAAGCATAATAAACTTTTATACTACAGCTAATATCACCTTCGCCACCAGGAAATAAAGGGTAATATCCTTGTTTTGATTGATGTGATCTTAAGTAAACAGCAAGTTTTTCCTGAAGCTCAAGGTTAATATCATCAAGATAGTGCATCATCATGATATATTCAGCAGGTATTGTACAATCAGCTTCAAGCTCAAAAATCCAAAAGCCCTCTTTATTTTGAAGGCTAATAAGTTTTTCTTGGGCTTTATCTATTGCAACATCAAGAGTGCTATTTTTTTTTGGCATGGTGACTACCGAACTTTCCTGTGGTTCGCTACTATCCAAGTGATATTCTGTTTCATTAAGCATGAGTATTACCTATTTTTTTGCAGTTTTATCCGCATCATATTTCCAGTCTGGTGACTTTAGACGGCTACTGGTCATATTAAAAATTAAGGACAAAAGCATATTGCTACGAGCGGTTGCTTTACAAATGAAAATGGTTTTCTTAACATCTTTACGAGTTATTTTGACTTGATTTGAGTCATTGAAATTAAGATTATTTTTGATGTTTTTAAGTGTTAATACAGCCATACCTAAAGCCCATAAACAGAAGTTTCTTATTCCTGTTTCATGAGAGGGTAACAGCTGAGTGTACCTTAAAGCGTTATGTAAATGCTCTTGGGCAATACTTATTAAATGTTCCAAGCCTTTGCGAAAATTTTCATCATCAGTTTCTGGCGTTAGGTCTTTGAGATCAAAGCCTGTTTCTGTAAAAATATCCTGAGGAAGCCAGCAAACACCACGTTGAGCATCATCCCAAATATCTTTCAGGATATTGGTCATTTGTAAACCCTGCCCAAAAGAAACGGAAAGTTTTAATAACTCTTGTTCGTGTAGCTTGATATCTGCTGAATAATGGCAAAATAATTTTGCTAACATTTCACCCACGCAACCGGCCACGTAATAACAGTAATTATCCATATCAGCCATTGTTTTTAAGCCGGCATGTAAATCTAAGGCTTGAAAAACAGGCATTCCTTTTGCCATAGTTTCAACACAGCTGGCTAGTGCATCTATTTGAGCCTGATCGAAAGTATGGGTAATTTCAATAACCCTTGGGATTAAGTGAATTAAGGTATGTTCTGCTGGGATGGTCTGCTTAGAAAGCAACGGAGCAAGTTCTTCAGCAAAGGGTTGGGTGTTTTTTCCTGTATTAACAATATCAATAAAAGTCGTGCAAAAATATTTCTTTTGCTCTGCATTTAATGAGACCTCATCTTCAATTGTATCAACTATGCGACAAAGTAAATATGCATTGGCAACTGCTGGATGAAGTGCTTCAGGTAGTTGTGGAATGGTTAACGCAAAAGTGCGCGACACACCTTCAAGTAAAATGGCTTGAAGTTCGGCATCAGTCAAGTTAATGAGGGACTTGGGATTGTTTATTGAAATTTGAGATCCGTTCATAGTTTGTAGCTAAATATGCATAAATGATTTTAGGGTCATAATAGACGTTTTGTTGGTGATTTGCAAAACAATGTTGTTTTTAATGCAAAGTTAAGTTTTGTTTAATTAGCTGTCTTTTATAATTAATTGTTTTATTTTATGATATATAAAACCTTTAAATATTAATTTGTTATGATGTTTTTTTGATTTTTATGGAATTAATGGAGTGGTTTGTTGGTTAATAAAAATGATGGGTTCGAAAGGAAAAATAAATCAATTTGTTGTTTTTTTGTATTGTTTTGGTGGTTTCTACTTTAAAAAGATAGTATTCTACTCAGGAATTATAAACTATTATGTAAGAAAAGCATGTTGCCGGAGTAAATATTATTTTTGATTGTTGTTTAAATGCAACAGTGTGGCAGGGTGGTTTTATTTTGTGATCTTTGGAGAAGCTAATTATGAGTGTTCCTTTACGTCAACAACTGGCCGTTGGAAGTTATTTAATCAAACAGAAGTTAAAAGGCGTTAAAAAATATCCATTGGTTCTTATGCTTGAGCCGTTGTACCGTTGTAATTTAGCCTGCGCAGGTTGTGGAAAAATTGATCATCCTGATCAAATACTGGATAAACGCCTTTCAGTTCAGGAGTGTTTGGATGCTGTGGATGAGTGTGGTGCACCTATGGTCTCTATTCCAGGTGGTGAGCCTCTTATTCATAAAGAGATGCCTCAAATTGTAGAAGGTTTAGTGGCAAAAAAGAAATTTGTTTACTTATGCACAAATGCTTTATTGTTAAAAAAGAAAGTTAAAGACTATGTACCCTCTCCTTATTTAACTTTTTCCATTCATTTAGATGGCCTTAAGGATAGGCATGATGATTCTGTTTGCCAAAAAGGGGTTTTTGATATTGCTGTTGAAGCAATCAAACTAGCCTTAGGTAAAGGGTTTCGCGTTAATGTAAATTGCACCTTATTTCAAGGTGAAGATGCTGAAGAAGTGGCTGAATTTTTAGATTATGTAACAGAACTTGGTGTTGAAGGGGTAACAATTGCTCCTGGGTTTAGTTATGAACATGCACCTAAACAAGATGTTTTTATTAAAGGTAAAGATGTTAAAACATTGTTTAGAGGGATTTTCGCGATAGGTAAAAACAGAAAGTGGAAGTTAAATCATTCTTCTTTATATCTGGATTTTTTGGCTGGAAACCAGGATTATGAATGCACACCTTGGGGAAACCCAACGCGTAATGTGTTTGGGTGGCAGAAGCCTTGTTATTTATTAGATGATGAAGGTAATGTGGATACCTTTAAAGAACTCATGGAAACAACGCCTTGGGACAAGTATGGTAATGTAAATAATCCTAAGTGTACCAACTGTATGGCACATTGTGGCTATGAAGCGACGGCGGTTGAAGATATGCTATCTAACCCTTTAAAAGGTATGATGGTTTCATTAAGAGGTCCTAAAACAACAGGAGAAATGGTTGAAGTTGCGACCCCTGATGAACCAGCGCAACCAAAGTCAATTACAGAGATTCCTGTCAAAGTTGAATCTTAAATAATTTAAGGCTTATTATTAAAGTTAAATAATGAGTGATAAGTTAGGAGTTTATGTTTTGAATGCATTAAATAAAATTAAGTTGTTTATTTGTTTGTTAATCTTTTCACTTGGGATGACAGGTGTTGTTACAGCGACTGAAAACAGTGGTTTAACGTTGACTAATGTAGAAAGTAGTGCTACAAAAAAGGTTGTTACTGAGTTTCAGAGTGTACTTATTGCCGCTATGAAACAAGGTGATACACTAAGTTTCAATGAGCGTAGGATCTTTTTGAAAGATGCTATTTTAAAAAGTCATGATGTATTAAAAAGTCTGAGAACAATTGTTGGTAGTAAAGAGTGGCGAGGGTTTTCTGCTGAACAGAGAAAACTGTTAACTGATGTGTTTACAAACTTTATCGTATCAACTTATGCGTTTAATTTTAATGCTTTTTCTAATGAGTCTTTTGAATATATTTCTGAGCATACGACCAAAAAAGGTAATATTGTTGTGAGGAGTATTTTGCATATTCCTGAAGGGAAGAGAAGAAAAGTTACTTTTGATTATGCATTAAAGAAAAACTCAGACGACGAATGGCGTATTTATAATATAGCTGCGGATGGGGTGAGTGACCTTGCAACGAGGCGTTCTGAATATCGACGAATTTTATCAGGTGAAGGTGGATTTGATGCATTGATTGCAATTATTAATAAAAAAATTGATAATTACGCTAAATAAATAATTAAGGTTAATTTATATGTATAAGACTTCTCAAGAAAAAAAATGTTTATCTTTGTTTGCGGTTCCCTTAGTAGCGATAACACTTTTTTTATCTGGTTGTGCAAGTCAACAACTTGGAGATGACCAAGCGGTTGAGGTGGACCCGTATGAGGGATTTAACCGTAAAATATTTGGGTTTAACGATACCGTTGATACATATGTTGCAGAACCCATTTCTGATGCATATAGATGGGTAGCACCACAGTTCGTTCAGACCGGTGTGACTAATTTTTTTGATAACCTCAAAGGTATTAATGTTGTACTGAATGACTTTATGCAAGGAAAAGGTCAGCAAGGTGCAGAAGATACAGGGCGATTTCTGATGAATTCGACGGTAGGTGTGCTGGGTTTATTTGATGTGGCAACAGAAGTAGGGCTTGAGCAACATAATGAAGACTTTGCTCAAACCTTAGCTGTTTGGGGGGTTTCACAGGGGCCTTATTGGATAATACCTTTTCTTGGCCCGGTAACCAGCAGAGGAATTCCCGGTGGAATTTTTGATGCGGCTGCAAACCCTGCTAATTATGTTGGGGTTCCCGTTACTATGCTTCAAGCACTAAATGCTAGGGCAAATGCAGATAACGAGTTAAATATTGTTGATGAAGCTGCATTAGACCCTTATGTATTTACAAGAGAATCTTTTTTGCAATATCGAAACAACCTAATTAATGATGGGGTACTAGATGAAACGGGTGATCTATTTGATTTAGATGATGAAGATGAGGATGAAGATTTTACTGATGAAGAATCTGAAGGTGTTGAAAATACAGATGATAAGTCAATCAGTGATCTTGCTGTAGAGCCCAAAAAAGAAACGCTTATTGATAAGGGAGGAGCTATTAAACTTGATGACTCTTCTGATAGCACTTTAGGGAAAGTAGAATAACTTTTTTGTTATATTTTACAGGGTCACGGTAACACTTTTTTATTAGTTGGGCTTTGCTATAAGTTCAGTGCTCGTGACCATGTGAAGTATTTGTAGATACCGCTTTTGCTTATATTTAAAAAACTAAGGGAGAACCTAGTTTTTCCTTCCGAATCCACCGCGACAACTCCTCCAGCGTTAACCTGCATACGGGTTTCCAGTCCTAATACTTTGCTCTACCTTCTGAATAAATAAAGATTGCAAGGAAAATATCTATTTATACAGCCTCCAACTTTTGTTAATTTTAGCTACAATAAGAAAGGTGAGTATATTATTTGTTACATCTTTCCTTAATAGTTATGTAAAACTATTCCCCGTTTCTTAGTGCTTAATGGAGTTATTTGTGATTACCCCACTGTTTAAATATGCAACCCCCCCCCCCTTATCCCCATACTCATTAATCGTTATTTTATTCTACTTACTTGGATTTTCTCAAATAGCTTTATCAGAAACAGATAAAGAACTTTCTTATGCCTACTATGAGAAGGCTTTAACTTATTTTGATTCGGCAAATTTTAAGGATGCCATTATTCAGTTAAGAAATGCCCAACAAAAAGATAATAAAAACATTTCTGTTATTTTAACCTTGGGACGGCTTTATATGATTACAGGTCAAGTTGAACCCGCAATGAAAGCCTTTGAAGCAGCTCAGAACTTAGGGGCAGATGAGGAAAAAGTGATGTTGTTTGAGGTGGAAGCGCTACTTCAAGAAAAAAAATATGATGAAATAAAAGTACGTTTCTCTTTGGCAGGCAAGTCAGACCGTTTAAAAGCACTTATAAATGTCTATTTAGGTCGAGCAGAAATGGAGAGTAATCATCCAATAGCCGCAAGAAAATTGTTTAACCTTGCTGCAAAATTAAGACCTAATGATGCTGAGCCAAAAATTGCATTGGCTAGCCTGTATATGTTTCAAGGCAAATTCAACGAAGCTAATACTTTAATTACTGAAGCTGTAAAGGATAATCCCGACTATGCGAGTGGCTGGAAGCTACGGGGAGAAGTTGCCAAAGCTCAAAAGCACTTTAAAGATGCAGTATCAAATTATAATAAAGCTTTAAATATAGACCCTTTAGATTTGAATGCACGGATAGGTCGCGCCGCCGTTTATCTGGATTTAAATAAATTAACTGAAGCCTTTGTGGATATTAAGTTTATTACAGCCGCGCAACCCTTAAATGTACAAGTAAATTATCTTAATGGGGTTGCTCTCGCCAGACAAGGCAAAGAAGATGAAGCAAAAAACGCATTTGATCAGGTGGAAAGTTCATTACAAGCAATGGGGAATCTTGAAGTTTTCAATGATCCACGAGCGCTCTTAATAGCAGGTAGTTTGCACTTTAAGAGGCATCAAATTGATACCGCAAGCAGAGAACTTTATAGGTATATTAATTTAGATCCTCTTCATGTTGGTGCTCGTAAGATGCTGGCTACAATTATGCTAAATACCAAAAAGCCTGAAGAAGCTCTTTTGATTTTAAAACCCGTTGAAAGTCATAATAAAAATGACCCCCAATTTTTGGCATTACTGGGTAGTGCCTATATAAAAACACAAAAATATAAGTTGGCAGCCGATGTTATACAGCAAGCTTTAACCCTATCCCCTCAATCGGCAATTATTCAAATTCAATTAGCCATGAGTAACTTGGCTATGGGACATCGTAAAGAAGCAATAGCTGATTTGGAAAAAGCCGAAGGGATGGATACTCGTTCAAATAGAGCAACGATATTATTAGCTTTTCTTTACCTTAAGGAAAAAGATTTTAATAAAACATTAAAAATAGCTCAAAAAATAATAGGGAAAAAACCTGAAAATATTGATGGGTATAGTCTTGCAGCTGCGGCTTATTCAGGTTTAGGTGATTTTAAAAAGGTAAAATATTATTTTAATAAGGTCTTATCTTTAGATAAAAATAATTATAATGCTCACCATAACTTGGCTGGGTTAGCAATAAAGCAAAATAATTTAATCTTAGCACAAGAACATTATTCTACTTTGTTAAAAATAAACCCTAAAGACGTAAAATCAATATTAGGTATGGCTTTATTGGCTGGAAAAGAATCTAATATCGAAGAACATATTCGTTTATTAGAGAAAGCAAGGGAGATTGAACCCCATTTATTAAGGCCACAATTAAAACTTATTAATCTCTATCTAAAGCAAAATAAAGTATTGGAAGCAATAGAAGTTGGAAAGAAAATGTTGACGATACATGAAAAACAGCCGGCATTATTACTCTCATTAGCTATTGCATATAATGCAAAAAAAGAATATAAGCAAAGCCAGGATATGCTGGCAAAAGTTTTTTTATTGCCTAACGTTTCAGCAAATTATTTATTAGAAGTTGTTCGCTTACAAAAAGCGTTTGGTGATATTGAAGGAGCTCATAATACATTACAAAAATTAGTTAAAGAGCATCCTGATTTACTTTCTGCTCAAGCTGAATTGGTTTTACTTGATACTGATATGGGTAATGCTAAAAGTGCTTTAGGAAGAGCAAAAAATCTTCGAGAAAGGTACCCAAATAAAACTATTGGTTATGCTTTAACAGGTGATGTTTATATGCAGATGAAAGATTACCAGCAAGCATTAAACTATTTTTTATTAGCTCAAAAAATTGAACCAGGGGAAGAGTTAGTTTCAAGAATTTATTCAGCAAAGTTATTTATGTCTGAAAATGATAAGGGTAAAAAAGTAGCTGCATTAAATGAGCTCGAAAAATGGGCTGATTCACTAAATAATGATAACACTCGTCAGTTACTAGCGACAGGCTACCTGCAAACGGGACAATATAAAAAGGCTGAAAAATTATTGTTATATTTACTCGATAAGCAGCCTAATAATGCAAGTGTTTTAAATAATCTTGCTGTTCTTTATCTGAAACTTGGCGACCCACAAGCTCTTGAATATGCAAAAAAAGCCCATAAACAAGCCCCGAAACAAGTCTTTACTTTGGATACTTTAGGTTGGACTATGGTTAAACAAGGAGACTCAAAAGGTGGTTTGCGTTTCTTACGCGAAGCTTATGACCGAGCTTCCAGTGAACAAGAAATTCGTTATCATTTGGGTGTGGCATTATATCAACTAGGACGAAAATCAGAAGCACGTCGTCATATATCTGCAGTATTAAAAGCAAAACCCAAGTTTGATGGCTTTGATGATGCAAAAAAAATAATGCAGGAGCTAGAATAATAAAAGTTTACTAAAGTGTCTTGTATGGTTGGCTTTGGTCTGGTTCCTCTTGGGTTAAATTTTAAAGTTGCAACTTGGAATGTTGTGGGGCTAGGCAGCGCTATAAGTAGGTAACTTATTTTTTCTAACATTTGGAAGTGAGACTTTAGCCTCGCATGATTTAGACGAGGCTAAAGCTTCACTTCCAAAATATTTATAAGGTTATTGACTATTTAAGTTGTAGAGCGGACTTTAGTCCTCTATTGAATTAGTATTTTTGAGCTATAGCGGACTAAAGTCAGCTCTACAACCGCGTGAAGTATAAACGAATGGTTGGTGGTGAAATATTCATAGGGTAGGTTTTTAGTTGTCAGTTTTTTTTACATATAAGCTGTAGTATAGACTTTAGTTTGCAATTGATGCGCTTCCTATTGTCATCACATCCTACTTAACAGGGCTACTCTTCATGGGGCTATCAATATAAGTAGTTATTACGGTGGTGTGCCACGGTGATTCACAATATAGAAACAAAGTAAAATGTCGACTTTTTACATATACATAGCTTTGATATTAAATTCATTACCTGATTTAATGTAACGTATTGTTTATTAATGATAATATGTAGGTGGTGTTGTTTTTGCTTTAATCTAGGGTATAAACTAAATGGGATAAGAATATGAAATTAAAAATACTTACTGCAGCGTTTATTCTTGCTGCATCTACTAATAGTGCTCATGCTATTATTGCTGATGGTCAATTTAGAGGGGCTGATGAAAGTCAATATAGCCATATTTTTACGACCTCTTTTATTAGCGGAAAAATTGATGAAAAGACTGGGGCAGTAACTAGTACTGGGAGCATAATTGGCAATGGAACAATTGCTTTTGGTGAGTCTGTATCAACTGGGCATCAGTTTATTTATTTTGCCGCACCTATTGAGCATGTGGATAATACTTATGGTACAGGCTCTGAAGGTTGGGGTGATAGTAAAAAAGGCACCCATACATTTGACGATTTACTCCACTCTGACCGTGCTATATTTGACCTTAATGTAAAGAATTTAACAAGCAATGTTAGTATTGAAATTGATTACTTATTTGGCGATAGTTCAACTGGGTATGATGCAGGTATATCATCAGGTTCAAGTAGTTCAAGCAGTTCAAGCAGTTCAAGCAGTTCTTCACATAAGTCTGATTCTAAGTCTAAGTCTAAGTCTGCATCTGAGTCTGTACTAGATAGTCGCAGTGGTCTTATAGATTACTCTACATCATTAGAGTGGAATTTAAAAAATGTAGGTGTTTATGGTGTTGATTCACCTACTGGCGGTAATACTTTGAAGCCAACTTGGATTAAAGAGGTAGGCTATGAAATGGAGTTTGCTGCTAACACATTTGATTTCAGCAAATTTACGGATGGAAGTGCAATTAGTGATGCAATTTCAAGTGTAGTTCCTTTGCTTAGCCTCCATGCTTCTCCTCCAAAAAGTTCTTCAACAGGGAATGATAGTATTCTTACGTGTCAATCAGGAGCTGATACAAGTGGAGCTTCTTTTGTGTGTGTACAGTCATCTGCTTCCTCTGTAGTTGCTGCAGTTCCAGAGCCAAGTACATTGCTTCTATTAGTTGCTGGATTATTTGGTATAAGACAGCATAGTCGAGGAAAGGTAATTGGTGATAAAAGCGTGGTTGTATAAGGAAGGTTGGATAGAAAAAACGGTCATTAATTATGACCGTTTTTTTGATATAAAATTAAGCTAATTACACGACAGTAATTTTTACTTTGTTTAATAATGTAGTAGGGAATGTACTTCATAACCCTTAAGTTTTTCTCTTCCCTGTAAAAAATCTAGTTCTACTACAAATGCGACAGCCTCAACTGTTGCACCTAAGTTTTCAACTAATTCACAGCTTGCTTTAGCTGTTCCACCGGTTGCTAAAAGATCGTCTATTAGTAAAACCTTTTCATCTTTTTCAAATGAATCAATATGCGCTTCTAGTGTGGCTGAACCATATTCAAGATCATAAGAAACGCTTTGTACATCATAAGGTAGCTTTCCAGGCTTTCTTAATGGGATAAAAGGAATTCCTAGTTCCCAGGCAACCAAAGAGCCAAAAATAAAGCCTCTTGCCTCCATGCCGGCGACAGAAGTAATATCTCTACCTAAAAAAGGGTGGATAAGTTGATGAACAGCGAGTCTTAATGCTGAGGGGTCTTTAACTAAAGGAGTGATGTCTTTAAAAATAATTCCCGGCTTTGGAAAGTCAGGAATATCTCTAATTTTATTTCTTAATCTGTCCATAATGTGCTGAAAGGTTGTAATAAAAGTATTTTATTTTTTGTGCGGTTATTGAGTCCTTAGTGATCACGCTGAATAATATAGAGTGATAGGTCCCGTAATAAATCAGCCTCTGGACCAAAATCCGTTAAACTTTTCACCGCTTGCTCATGTAATTCTTGTGCTTTTTCTTTTGCACCATTTAAACCTAATAAAGCAGGGTAAGTGGGTTTATCATTATCTTGGTCTTTACCTTGGGTTTTACCTAAAGTGGCTGTGTCACTTTCTTCATCAAGAATATCATCTTTCACTTGGAATGAAAGACCAATACATTTTGCATAGTGATCAAGATTTTTTGCGACTTTTGGGTCCAACCCTGTCTTAGCTAAGGCTGCCATATTGACACTTGCACGGATTAAAGCTCCTGTTTTATGAATATGCATATTCTCTAATTCAGGCAATGTAAGTTTAGCCCCAACAGACTCTAAATCTATTGCCTGACCGCCAACCATACCTTGAGAACCGCTTGCTTTAGTTAAAGTGGCAATCATTTTTAAGCGACTTTCTGCAGCGACTTTAATGGATGGATCGGTAGCTAAAACATCAAAGGCCAAGGCTTGTAGGGCATCGCCAGTTAAAATAGCGGTGGCTTCATCATAAGCAATATGTGAAGTTGCTTTACCGCGTCTTAAATCATCATCATCCATTGCTGGGAGATCGTCATGGATTAAAGAATAAACATGGATTAATTCAACCGCACAAGCAGGGCCATCTAAAATTTCTTCAGCTAACCCCAGCGCTTTTCCTGTGGCATAAGCCAGCATTGGACGCATACGTTTACCACCATCCAAAGTACTATAACGCATAGCCTCATGTAGTTTGTTAGGTAATACACCTGCGGAGGGTAAGCGTGCATCTAAGGCGCGTTCAACTCGACTTTGGGTGGATATAAGATATTCTTTTAATGAATTACTCATCGTTAAATGGCTCCAGGGTTTGTTTACCGTTTTTTTCTAATAAAATTTGTACTTTTTGCTCAGCATCCTGCAATGCTTTTTGGCAAGTGCCCGTTAATTTAACGCCGCGTTCAAATGACTTTAAGGATTCTTCCAGGGATAAATCCCCTTGCTCCATTTGTTCAACCAGTTGCTCGAGTTCTTCTAGGGAATCTTCAAATAAAGTGACAGTTTTTTTTCTAGGCATAATGCTGATGGTGTTGTAATCTTTTGGCGTTTCTAAGCTTCAAGATAAATGATTACATGATACGATAATAAATTTCTCTATTATATCTTAATTATTAGCACCTATGAGTAGCGAATATAACGCAGCAGCAATTGAAGTTTTAAGTGGATTAGACCCTGTTAAAAAACGACCAGGAATGTACACAGATACTACAAGACCCAATCACTTGGTTCAAGAAGTGGTTGATAATAGTGTTGATGAAGCCATGGCAGGTTTTGCGGATCGTATTGAGGTGGTTTTATTTAAAGATGGCTCCGTTTCAGTTAAGGATAATGGACGAGGAATGCCAGTAGATATTCACCCTGAACAAGGCATTCCTGGGATTGAAGTTATTTTGACTCAGTTACATGCGGGTGGTAAATTCTCAAATAAAAATTATCAATTCTCAGGCGGCCTGCATGGTGTTGGAGTTTCTGTTGTTAATGCCTTGACAACTAAATTAGAAGTTGAAGTTAAGCGCAATGGCATTGTTTATAGTATGGGCTTTGCTAGTGGTGATAAACAAATAGATTTAACGGAAATTGGTACCGTAGGCAAAGCAAATACAGGGACCAGTATCACTTTTTGGCCTGATGCAAAATATTTTGATTCTAATAAAATTTCAGTCATTAAGTTAAAGCATGTTTTACGAGCAAAAGCTGTATTGTGCCCAGGTTTAAAGCTATTGTTAAAGTCTGAGCAAACAGATGAGCAATGGGAGTGGTGCTATCAAAACGGTTTAAAAGAATATTTATTGGATAGAGTAGGTGATGTAGAAATTTGTCCGGAAATCCCTTTTATGGCTGAATCTTCAGCAAAAACAGAGGCTGTCGAATGGGGGATTGTTTGGGCACTGGATAGTTTACCTGAGGTGATTGCTGAAAGTTATGTCAACCTGGTTCCAACAGCACAAGGCGGTACCCATGTTAATGGATTAAGGGCTGGATTAACGGAAGCAATACGAGAATTTTGCGAATTTAGAAACCTATTACCACGAGGGGTAAAAATTGCACCTGAAGATGTTTGGGAAAATTGCCACTTTGTGTTGTCAGTTAAATTAGAAGACCCTCAATTTTCAGGGCAAACAAAAGAACGTTTAAGTTCAAGAGAATGTGTTCCTTTTGTTTCAGGTATTGCCAAAGATAGCTTTAGTTTATGGTTGAACCAACATCCACAAGAAGGTGAAAAAGTTGCTGAGATTATTTTAGCCAGTGCCCAAAAAAGGCTTAAATCAAGCAAAAAAGTTGTTAGAAAAAAATTAACATCAGGCCCGGCCCTACCCGGAAAATTAGCAGATTGTTCATCACAAGACCTCTCGCGAACTGAGTTGTTTTTAGTGGAAGGGGATTCGGCGGGTGGCTCGGCTAAGCAAGCAAGAGATAGAGAATTTCAGGCTATTATGCCATTAAGAGGAAAAATTCTTAATACTTGGGAGGTTGATTCAACTCAAGTTATGGCATCACAGGAAGTGCATGATATTGCAGTCGCCTTAGGAATAGACCCTGATTCTAATGATTTAACAAATTTACGTTATGGCAAAATTTGTGTTCTAGCGGATGCTGACTCAGATGGTAATCATATTGCGACACTGATATGTGCATTATTTTATAAACATTTTAACTCACTGGTAAAAGCAGGCCATGTTTTTATTGCCATGCCTCCTTTGTATCGAGTTGATATAGGTAAAAAAGTATTTTACGCATTAGATGAGTCAGAAAGACAAGGTGTATTAGCCAGAATTGAGACAGAAAAACTGAAAGGTAAAATTAACGTTCAGCGATTTAAAGGTTTAGGGGAAATGAACCCTAGCCAATTAAGAGAAACAACAATGAACCCAGACACCAGAAGATTAGTACAGCTAACCGTTGAAGGCGACGACGATACGGCAGAACAATTAGACTTGTTATTAGCGAAAAAACGCTCGCAAGATAGGAAGCATTGGCTGGAAACTAAAGGTAATTTGGCAGAAGTTTAAACAAAGTCTCATTAAGCATATATATGCAAAAGTCTACTTGATTACCCATAAGCTTCAGCCAGTTAAAATACACCCTGATTACGTCACACCAGCAGGGATTGCTGGTATCCAGAGTATCCTGCCATTGACTTAAGCGTTTCACGTAGGATGTGCTAACGACAGGAAGCGCATCAATGATACAAGGATGCGCTTCGTAGCTCAGCGCATCCTTAGCTTGTACGTAATCAAGAAAGGTCTAAATAGATTTTGCGCTAATTATTTAAAGTTCAAAATGCTAAGATAAATTTGCGCATTTGCTTGTCTGTTGGAAAGAAAGAAGAAAGAATATAAAGGTGCTAAAACTGATAATAAACGTTAAAATAATATTGCTTTTAACTTTAATCAAGTGCACCTGTTATGCCAGTTAATGATCCTTTTAAAAGCATTATCAAGCCACTATTGATAGGGTTGGTTATGCTTAATTTACTTATTGTGGCGATGGCTAGTTATATGCTTGACTATAGTAAGCAGAGGATTGAAGCTGATGTAGTTACTGATACACATAATCTGGCAGAGACATTAGAGCTTATTATTACCGGCATAATTGATAAGATAGACCTAACTCTACAAGTTAGTGTAGAGCAAATCCAGCACCTGAATAGTATGGAAAATGTTGGTGGTTCAGAAATTAATACCTTCCTGGCATTGCAATTACAGCGCAACCCTGATTTGGCAATGATTAGGGTGACAAATAAAGACGGGAATATAAACTATGGCCTAGCCCCCTTACCCGTTCAAAAAAATATCAACCAAGCCACACAATTTTTTTTTATCACACACCGCAACTATACTGATGTGGGTTTATTGATTGGCAAACCTGTATTTGTCAGAACCAGTCAACAATGGGAACTCCCTTTTTCTCGCCGTATTAACAATTTAGATGGCTCTTTTTATGGCGTAGTGTATGGCATGATTAAGTTAGAGCATTTTCAACAAATATTTTCATCCATTAATGTTGGGAGCAAAGGATTAATTATGCTTCGAGATAACGAGTTAGGCTTAATTAAGCGAATCCCGGCAGTCCAAGGCGTAAATGGAGTGGTTGGTAGCAAGGTAATATCCCTACCGATGCAAGAGGCATTAAGAAAAAACCCGCAGCAAGGTACATATATTAGTGGGATCACTAGCATTGATGGCGTGGCGCGTAGCGCTAACTATATAAAATTCAGTAAGTATCCCTTTTACATCACTGTAGGACCTGCCACTGAAGAGTACCTTGCTAACTGGTATCAACAGGTACGGATAACATTGGCAATGGTGCTGGTTTTTATTTTATTGTCAATTGCTCTGGGTATTTTCCTGGTTCGACTGTTGCGTAGACAGCAAACCGATGAAGATAAGATACGGAAAAGTGAACAGCAACTCATTTTTGAGCGTAACCAGTTACAAACACTGATTAAAACAATTCCAGATCCGCTATGGTTAAAAGATGTTAATGGTGTCTATCTTTACTGTAACCCAAGTCTTGAAAGTTATTTTGGTGTCAAAAATGGAGGTGTTAAGGGTAAAACAGATTATGATTTTTTTGATAAGGCGCAGGCAGATGCTTTCAGAGAAAGTGATAGGCAGGCTTTGCAAACAAATGATATTTTGAAGTATGAAGAGAAAGTTGTATTCCCCGGTGGGAGGGTAGAAGACTTTGAAAAAACCAAGTCTTCAACACGAGATCCTGAAGGAAATATTATTGGAGTTCTTGGTATTAGCCATATCATCACTGAGCAAAAAAAGCTGGAAGATGATTTGCGTAAAAGTGGGGAACATTTTCGAGGTTATTTTGAACAAGCTATGGTGGGTATGGCAACGACCAGTCTTGAGAAAGGCTGGATCAACGTGAATGATGCCTTATGTAACTCACTGGGCTATTCACGTGAGGAGTTGATGCATTCCACCTGGTCAGAACTAACCTATCCAGAAGATTTAGCTGCCGATACTACCCAATTTGAGCGTATGTTAAACGGCGAAATAGAAAACTATGCAATGGATAAGCGCTTTATTCATAAAGATGGACACTTGGTTTATACGCGGCTTGCAGTCAGCTGTGTGCGTAAATCAGAGGGTGGAGTTGATTATGTTGTCGCGTTAGTCGAAGATATTACTGAACGTAAACTGGCTGAATTACGCGAAAAATCACGTGCCCATGTATTAGAGCTTATTGCAAATGATAGTTCTTTAGCAGAAGTCCTAGAAGCTATTATCCTTAGTATTGAACAGGAAAACCCAGACATGTTATGTAGTATTTTATTGCTGGAT
>JAJRUF010000062.1 GCA_024277935.1 Gammaproteobacteria bacterium | reverse complement strand
CATAAACTTATCGATCAATCAGCTGGTGAGATAGTAGAAACAGCAAAAAGGACGGGTGCTCAGGTTAAGGGCCCCATTCCATTGCCTACTAAAAAAGAACGATTTACCATATTGATATCTCCGCATGTAAATAAAGATGCGCGTGATCAATATGAGTTAAGAACATATAAAAGGTTGCTTGATATTGTTGAGCCAACTGACAAAACCGTAGATGCATTGATGAAAATTGATCTTGCAGCTGGGGTGGATGTTCAAATTAAACTTAAATAAATAAATACTGATAAAGTATTTATTAAGTACGAGGAATTGGCAGATGTCAATAGGTCTTATTGGTCGTAAATGTGGTATGACCCGAGTTTTTACTGAAGATGGTTCTTCAGTAGCTGTAACTGTTCTTGAAGTTAACTCAAACAGGGTTGTTCAAGTGAAAAGTGTTGAAAATGATGGTTATCGTGCAATACAGGTTGCTGTCGGCGATAAAAAATCATCAAAAGTTGGAAAAGCACTAGCAGGGCATTATGCGTCTGCAAATGTAACAGCGGGTCGGGATTTGGTTGAATTTAGGTTGGACGACGGTGAGGGTGAAGGATTATCTGCTGGCTCCGAGCTTGCTTTGGATGTATTCAGTGAAGGTCAGGTTATAGATGCTTCCGGCACGAGTGTTGGTAAGGGTTTTCAAGGTGGTATTAAGCGTCATAACTTTGGTATGCAAGATGCGACGCATGGTAACTCAATATCACATAGGTCAAATGGATCTATTGGTATGTGTCAAACGCCCGGTCGTGTTTTCAAAGGCAAGAAGATGTCAGGTCATATGGGGGCAGTAAAACGAACTGTTCAGAATTTAACTATTCACTCAATTGATACTGAAAGAAATTTAATTTTAGTGGCAGGGCCTGTACCTGGTGCTAAAGGCGGTGATGTGGTTATCACTCCTGCTGTGAAAATGCGAAATAAAGGTTAAGTTATGACTTTGCAAATACCTGCAATTAATGATCAAGGTTCAGCAGTTGATGTTACTGAACAAATATTTGGTCAAGATTTTAATGAAACACTGGTTCATCAATTGGTTGTAAGATACTTGGCTGGTGGGCGTGCTGGAACTAAAGCGCAGAAGAGTCGATCTGATGTTGCTGGCGGTGGTGCAAAACCATGGCGACAAAAGGGGACAGGGCGTGCAAGATCTGGTACAATGAGCAGTCCAATTTGGCGCTCAGGTGGTAAAACGTTTGCCGCCCAGCCAAGGTCTTTTGTGCAAAAAATGAATAAGAAGATGTATAAAGTGGGTATCCGCTCTATTTTTTCTGAATTATTACGTCAAGATAGACTGGTTGTCAGCGATGAAATATTGCCAGAATCTGCGAAAACAAAAGATATGGCTGCTAAATTGTCTAATGTTGATGCAAAGCGAGTTTTGATTCTAGCAGATGAATTGACAGATAATTTGATTCTTGCTTCAAGAAATATTCCTTACGTTGAGGTCGCTACAGTAGCAAGTCTTGACCCAGTAACATTGGTTTCAGCTGATAAAGTTATAGCAACCTCGGCTGCAGTGAAACAAATTGAGGAGCGTCTAGCATGAGTCTGGAGAAAAATAAATTAGCTAATGTATTGTTAGCTCCTATTGTGTCTGAAAAAAGCACAATTGCTGCTGAAGAAAGTAATCGTTTTGTATTTAAAGTTCAAAAGATTGCAACAAAGCTAGAGATCAAGAAAGCCGTTGAATTAATGTTTGACGTTGACGTTGATACCGTTCAAGTGCTTAATGTAAAGGGAAAAGTTAAGCGTTTTGGACAAACTCTAGGAAAAAGATCTGACTGGAAGAAGGCTTATGTAAAGCTTAAACCAGGTCAAGATATTGATTTTGCTTCGGCATAAATAACATAATTATATAAAACGGTAGAAAGCAATGGCTATTCTAAAATCTAAACCGACTTCCCCTGGCTCGCGATTTGTAATACGTGTAAAAAATGACGCATTACATAAGGGTAAGCCATTTGCACCTCTATTAGAAAAGAAAAGTAAAACGGGTGGTAGGAATAATAAGGGTAGGATAACTACTCGACATATCGGTGGTGGGCACAAGCAGCATTATCGAATAATTGATTTCAAAAGAAATAAAACTGATATACCTGCTGTCGTTGAAACAGTTGAGTATGATCCCAATAGAACGGCAAATATTGCTTTACTATTATTTAAAGATGGTGAACGTAAGTATATTATTGCACCTTCTGGAATTGAGGTTGGTCAAGAGTTGATTTCAGCTGAAACTGTGCCTGTGAAGGTCGGAAATTGTATGCCTTTACGTAATATGCCTCTTGGTTCAACAATTCATTGTGTTGAGTTGAAGCCGGGTAAAGGTGCACAGATTGCAAGAAGTGCAGGCACCTCTGCTCAGTTGGTTGCAAAAGAGGGGGCTCATGTTACAGTAAGATTACGGTCGGGCGAAATGCGTAAGATATTGGCAGATTGTAAAGCCGTAATTGGTGAGGTATCAAATTCAGAGCATAATTTAATTTCGCTAGGTAAGGCTGGGGCTACAAGACACAGAGGTATAAGACCTACTGTACGTGGCGTAGCAATGAACCCAGTTGACCATCCGCATGGTGGTGGTGAGGGGCGTACTTCAGGCGGTAGACATCCTGTGTCTCCATGGGGTACACCGGCAAAAGGTTATAAAACTCGAAAAAACAAACGTACTGACAAAATGATTGTCAGACGCCGTAATAAGAAATAAGGGGTGTAAATAGTGCCACGTTCAATTAAAAAAGGTCCATTTATTGATCATCATCTACTGAAAAAAGTCGAAGTAGCTGTTGCAACGAATAATAGGAAACCGATTAAAACCTGGTCAAGAAGATCTATGATTAGTCCTGATATGCTAGGTCTGACTATAGCTGTTCATAATGGTCGTCAACATGTTCCTGTATTAATTTCTGAAAATATGGTTGGGCACAAGTTAGGTGAGTTTTCACCAACTCGTACTTATAGAGGCCATATTGTTGATAAGAAATCCAAAAGGTGATGATAATGGAAATTTCTGCAAAACTAAGCAATGCTCCGTTATCTGCTCAAAAAGCAAGATTGGTTGGCGATCAAATACGTGGATTGCCAGTTGAAAAAGCGTTAAATACTTTAAAATTCAGTACCAAAAAAGCAGCAACCATAATGGTTAAAGTTTTGGAATCTGCGGTAGCAAATGCTGAACATAACGAAAGTGCTGATATTGACGAATTGTTTGTATCTACCGTTTTCGTAAATTAAGGTTCAACGTTGAAAAGGGTTCGTGCGAGAGCAAAAGGACGTGCTAATCACATCCTTAAAAGAACATGCCACATAACAGTTAAAGTCTCAGAATACGAGTAGAGGTTAAAATGGGTCAGAAGGTACATCCAACGGGCATACGTCTTGGGATTGTTAAAGATTGGACATCAAGATGGTATGCAAATAGCCAAAACTATCCTGTATTCTTGCTTCAAGATTTAAAAGTTAGAGAATATATAAAAGGCAAGTTGTCTCATGCATCTGTAAGTCGTATACAAATTAATAGACCGGCAAATAATGCACAGATAACAGTGCATACAGCACGTCCAGGTATTGTCATTGGTAAGAAAGGTGAGGATATTGATAAGTTGAAGCTTGAAGTTTCAAAAATGATGGATGTGCCTGTAAAAATCAATGTTGAGGAAATTAGAAAGCCAGAACTTGATGCTACTTTAGTCGCTGAAGGGATTGCGCAACAACTTGAAAAAAGAATTATGTATCGTCGCGCAATGAAGCGTGCAGTAACCAACACCATGCGTTTAGGTGCTGAAGGTATAAAAATTAATGTTGCTGGTCGTTTAAACGGAGCTGAAATTGCACGTGGTGAATGGTATAGAGAAGGGCGAGTTCCTCTTCATACTTTACGTGCTGATATCGACTATGGAACGGCGGAGGCGAATACAACATACGGGATTATTGGTATCAAGGTCTGGATCTTTAAAGGTGAAGTCTTTGATATGGGTGCACATGCGGTTGCATCTACTAATTCTAACTCTAAAAAATAGTTGAAGGGACAAAATAATGCTTCAACCTAAAAGAACAAAATTTCGTAAGCAGCATAAAGGCAGAAATAACGGTGTTGCTGTTCGTGGTTCATCAGTAAGTTTTGGTGAATATGGATTAAAAGCTTTAAATCGTGGTAGAATAACAGCCCGTCAAATTGAAGCTGCTCGTAGAACAATTACGCGTCACGTTAAAAGGCAAGGGAAAATGTGGATTAGAATTTTCCCCGATGTGCCTATTACAAAAAAGCCTCTTGAAGTACGGATGGGTAAAGGTAAGGGTAGTGTAGAATTCTGGGTTGCTAATGTGAGGCCAGGAACTATGTTATATGAAATTCAGGGTGTACCTGAAGAAGTGGCGCGTGATGCTTTTGCATTGGCTGCCGCTAAATTACCTATTAAAACAACCTTTGTAGCACGGACTATAATGTGATGATAGCAAGTGAATTACGTCAGAAGACAATAGATGAATTAAATGCAATGTTACTTGAAAAAGGTAAAGAGCAATTTAATTTAAGAATGCAAAAAGGTACGGGGCAACTTTCTAAACCAGATCAAGTGAAGAAGGTAAGAAGAGATATTGCTCGTATTCACACGATAATAAAAGAAATGGCGAGTGCATAAGCATGAGTGAAAATCAAGAAAAACTGCGTACTGTAACCGGGCGAGTTGTAAGTGATAAAATGGATAAGACGATTACTGTATTAGTAGAGCGCCTTGTCAAATTTCCTATTTATGGGAAATATGTAAAAAGATCTACAAAGTTTTTGGCTCACGATGAAAATAATGAAGCTAAAGAAGGCGATGTAGTTTCAATCGCTTCTTGCAGACCTTTGTCAAAAAATAAAACATACAAATTAGTTTCTGTTCTATAAGTAACTGGCTTATTTTGTTTTATAAATTTAATTGAAATAATTGGGATTTAACAATGATTCAGATGCAAACTAGCCTTGATATCGCTGATAACAGTGGTGCTAAAAAGGTCATGTGTATCAAAGTATTGGGCGGCTCACATAGACGTTATGCAGGTATTGGTGACGTTATTAAAGTGAGTATTAAAGATGTAATTCCTCGCGGTAAAGTTAAGAAAGGCGAGGTTTATAATGCATTGGTAGTAAGAACTCGTAAAGGTGTTCGTAGACCTGATGGTTCAGTTATTCGCTTTGATGGGAATGCTGCTGTTATTTTAAATGCCAATTTACAGCCAGTAGGAACGCGTATATTTGGACCTGTAACTCGTGAATTGAGAGGTGAGAAGTACATGAAAATTATCTCACTTGCTCCTGAAGTATTATAAGGTAGGTTCAAATGCAAAAGTTAAAAAAAGGTGATGAAGTCATCGTTCTTATTGGTAAAGATAAGGGAAAACAAGGCAAGATTCTAAGCGTTTTAGAAAATAATAAAGTTCTAGTAGAAGGTATTAACCGCGCTAAGAAACATACCAAGGGAAATCCAAATGCTGGAGTTCAAGGCGGTATAATTGATAAGGATATGCCAATCAACATTTCAAATGTTGCTTTGTATAATCCTGAAACAAAAAAGGCTGATAGAGTTGGCTTCAGGTTTCTAGAAGATGGAAAAAAAGTCAGATATTTTAAATCTACTAACGAAGTAGTTGATGCATAAGGTATAAAAATCATGGCTAGACTAGAAACAGAATATAAAGAAAAAATAATCCCTGCTTTACAGCAACAATTTGCTTATAAGTCAGTAATGCAAGTACCCAAGTTAACAAAAATTACACTTAACATGGGTGTTGGTGAAGCTGTAGCAGACAAAAAAGTATTACAAGCTGCGCTTTCTGATATGGAGAAAATCTCCGGTCAAAAGCCTGTTGTAACATTGTCAAGAAAGTCAATAGCTGGCTTTAAAATTCGTGATGACATGCCAATTGGGTGTAAAGTTACTCTTCGTAGTGATAAAATGTACGAATTTTTAGATAGATTGATCAGTATTGCAATTCCTCGGATTCGTGATTTTCGGGGAATGAGTCCTAAAAGCTTTGATGGTCGTGGAAATTATTCAATGGGTGTAACAGAGCAAATAATCTTTCCTGAGATTGATTATGACAAAATTGATACATTGCGTGGAATGGATATTTCTATCACAACCACAGCGGGAACAAATGAAGAAGGGCTTGCTTTAATGAAGCTTTTCAATTTTCCATTTAAGAACTAAAGGGCGTAGAAATGGCTAAAAAATCGATGATTGCACGTGAAGATAAACGTACTAAATTAGTCGGTAAATTTGAAGCTAAAAGAAGATCATTGAAAGCGATTATCATTGATCCTGAAGCTTCATTTGAAGATAAAGAAGTTGCAAGTATTAAATTGCAAAAGCTTCCTAGAGATTCCAGTCCAAGTCGAGGGCGTAACCGTTGTCAACTGACTGGTCGACCACATGGTGTTTACCGTAAATTCGGACTTAGTCGTAATATGCTAAGAGAAGCGACTATGCGTGGTGATGTTCCTGGTTTGTCTAAAGCAAGCTGGTAACAGGTTAACGAAGTTTTTGGAGATATAATATGAGTATGAGTGATCCAATTGCAGATATGTTGACCCGCGTAAGAAATGGTCAAGCTGCAGGAAAGAAAAATGTTAAATTGCCTTCATCCAAATTGAAAATGGCAATTGTTAACGTATTAAAAGAAGAAGGTTATATAACTGACTATAAAGTTGAAACAACTGGTAGTCATTCAGAGATGACTATCGACTTAAAGTATTACAAAGGTCAACCGGTAATTGAAAAGGTAAAAAGAATCAGCCGACCTGGTCTTAGAATATATAAGTCTAAAGACGAGTTGCCGAAAGTACTAGCTGGTCTAGGTATCGCAATTGTTTCAACTTCAAATGGTGTAATGACTGATCGTGCGGCCCGTGCTATTGGGCATGGCGGCGAAGTTATTTGCACAGTTTGTTAAGGATAGGTTAGTTTATGTCAAGAATAGCAAATGCACCTGTCGCCATTCCTGGTGGTGTGGATGTAAAAATCGATGGAAATGATATGACCATTAAAGGAACTGGTGGTCAATTATCGTTTAAAGTTCATAATGATGTGAGTGTTGAAGTTAATGATAATTTAATCCAGGTTAAATGGGATGATGCTATCAAAAAAGCGAATGCACAAGCGGGTACAACTAGAGCATCTATTAATAACATGATTACCGGTGTTTCTAAAGGTTTTGAGAAAAAATTGACTTTGATTGGTGTGGGTTATAGAGCCTCAGTTAAAGGAAACGCGTTAACCCTTGCTTTAGGTTTTTCGAACCCAGTTGAATATCAAGTTCCTGAAGGAGTTTCTGTAGAGGCAACAAGTCAAACAGAGTTGCTCGTGAAAGGTATTGATAAGCAAAAAGTTGGGCAAGTAGCATCAGAAATCAGAGCATTCAGACCACCTGAGCCTTATAAAGGTAAAGGTGTAAGATATACTGATGAGTATGTTGCAAGAAAAGAAGCCAAGAAAAAGTAGGTGAAATAATGGATAAGAAAGCAGCTCGTTTAAAACGAGCATTAAGACAACGCTGTAAGATAAAGAAGTTAGGTGTCAATAGATTAACTGTGCATAGAACTTCTCAACACATATACGCACAGGTCATGAATGAAGAGGGTACAGCAACTATTGCATGTGCCTCAACTTTAGATTCAGAAATTAAATCAAGTGATAACGCTTCTGGAAATTCAGCAGCAGCGACCTTGGTAGGGGCACTTGTCGCAAAAAGAGCTATTGAGGCAGGTGTAACAAATATAGCCTTTGATCGTTCAGGTTTTAAATATCATGGTCGTGTCAAAGCATTAGCAGATGCGGCACGTGAAGCTGGTTTGAAGTTCTAGGAGAATATAATGGCTACATCAGGACCTCAAGGTCAAGCAAGTGCAGATGGCTTGCAGGAAAAATTAGTTTCAGTTCGACGTGTTGCGAAGGTTGTTAAAGGTGGGCGTGTTTTTGGTTTTGCTGCTTTAACAGTTGTAGGTGATGGTCAGGGGCGTGTTGGTTATGGCGTAAGCAAAGCAAAAGAAGTGCCTATAGCAATCCAAAAATCTTTAGAACAAGCAAGAAAAAATATGCGTAAGGTTCAGTTGAAAGATGGAACCCTACAATATACTGTAACTGGAGAGACGGGTGCTGCAAAAGTTTATATGCAACCAGCTTCAGAAGGTACAGGAGTAATCGCCGGTGGTGCAATGCGAGCAGTGTTTGAGGTCGTTGGTGTGCATAATGTTCTGGCAAAATGCATAGGAACAAACAATCCTATAAATGTTGTTAGAGCAACAATTAAAGGATTATCTGAAATGAATAATGCTGAGCAAATTGCTGCAAAACGCGGTTTGTCAGTTGAACAAATTACTTGGTAGTCATCATGGCTGATAAAAAATTAAGTGTAACTATGACTAAAAGTAAGATTGGTAGACTTAAAAGTCATCAAGCTTGTTTAAAAGGTTTAGGTTTAAGAAAGATACGACATACTGTAGAGGTTATTGATACTCCTGAAAATCGTGGAATGATCAATAAAGTCTCATATATGCTGAATGTAGAGGAATTGTAATGTATTTAAATACGATACAGTCTGTTTATGGAACCCGAAAAGAACGTAAAAGAGCAGGGCGAGGTATTGGTTCTACTCTAGGGAAAACATGTGGACGTGGACATAAAGGTCAAAAATCGCGTAGCGGTGGTATGCCAAAAGTGGGTTTTGAAGGTGGTCAAATGCCTTTGCAACGCAGACTTCCTAAAGTCGGGTTTTCATCCCGTGTAAAAAAATTCTCTGCACAGGTTACTTTGTTTGAGATTGGCTCTTTAGAAGGTGATGTTGTTGATCTTAATGCATTGATTTCAGCAAACTTGGTTCCTGCTTTTGCTAAAACAGTTAAAGTTATCCAATCTGGTAAGATTTCTAAACCTGTTACGGTAAAAGGTCTGAAGGTTACTGCTGGTGCCAAGGTTTCTATTGAAACTGCTGGTGGAAAAATAGAGGTTTAAGTGAGTACTTCAAGAGCGGAAATGGCAAGTAAAATGGGTAATTTTTCAGAACTTAAATCCAGGTTGTTATTTGTGCTTGGAGCTTTCGTTGTTTATCGTATTGGAGCGCATATTCCTGTGCCAGGAATTGATCCTAAAGCACTAGCAGTCATGTTTAAACAACAAAGTGGTTCAATACTTGATATGTTTAATATGTTCTCTGGTGGTGCATTGATGCGCCTGAGTCTTTTTGCCCTTGGAATTATGCCTTACATTTCTGCATCAATTATAATGCAGCTAATGACTGTAGTTGTTCCAACAATGGAGCAGATAAAAAAAGAAGGTGAATCAGGGCGTAGAAAAATATCACAATATACTCGATATGGGACTGTAGTTCTTGCGACATTTCAAGCTATTGGTATATCCATGGCTTTACAGAACCAAACTGCAGGTGGGTTGGGTGTCGTCATCCATCCAGGAACTAGTTTTATTGTAATTACTACTATCACTTTAGTGACTGGAACGATATTCTTAATGTGGCTTGGTGAGCAGGTTACAGAACGTGGGATAGGTAATGGAATTTCATTAATTATCTTTGCTGGTATTGTCTCTGGGTTACCTAAAGCTATTGGCGGAACACTTGAGTTGGCTCGAACGGGAGAAATGAATGGTGCTTTTATTGTTTTGTTATTTTTAGTAGCGATAACTGTTACGGCTTTGGTTGTTTTTGTTGAGCGAGGTCAGCGTAGGATTATTATAAATTACCCTAAAAGGCAGCAAGGGCGAAAGATGATGGCAGGGCAAAGTAGTTTTCTACCATTGAAGATTAATATGGCTGGAGTTATTCCACCAATTTTTGCTTCGAGTATCATTCTATTCCCATCTACCATAGCTGGCTGGTTTAGTAGTAATGAAGGCTTTGGTTGGTTGCAAGATATTTCAACTATGTTGTCCCCTGGACAGCCAGTTTATGTTTTATTTTATGCAACTGCTATTATCTTTTTCTGTTTTTTCTATACGGCTTTGGTTTTTAATTCTAAAGAGACTGCAGACAATTTAAAAAAATCGGGTGCTTTTTTACCGGGAATTAGACCTGGTGTGCAAACTACAGCATATATTGATAAAGTGATGACTAGATTAACTTTAGTGGGTGCGTTTTATATTACTTTAGTTTGTCTACTGCCTGAATTTTTAATTGTATATTGGAATGTCCCGTTCTATTTTGGTGGTACATCTTTGTTAATCATTGTTGTTGTTGTTATGGACTTTATCTCGCAGTTGCAAACGCATATGATGTCACAACAATATGAAGGTTTGATGAAAAAAGCAAATCTCAAGAAATAAAATTTAATTTAATATAACTAAGAGGTAAGTGCTGTGAAAGTACGGGCATCTGTAAAAAAAATTTGTAGAAATTGTAAAGTAATTAAGAGGAATGGCGTATTACGCGTTATTTGTAAAGACGGACGTCATAAACAACGTCAAGGTTAATTTTTGTTGCGCATAATATACCATCATGCTATACTTGCGCGCTTAACTTTAGAGTACCGAAGTAGGAGTATCTAGATGGCACGTATTGCCGGAATCAATGTAGCAGACCATAAGCACGCAGTAATTGCCTTAACAGCAATTTATGGTGTTGGTCGTCAAACTGCTAGCCAAATATGCAAAAAGGTTAATATAGAACCAGCAGTTAAAATTAAAGAGCTATCAGAAGAACAGCTTGAGTCAATTCGTAAGGTAGTAGGTGAGTTGACTGTCGAAGGTGATCTTCGGCGTGAAGTGTCAATGAACATTAAGCGCTTGATGGATTTAGGGTGTTATCGTGGTATTAGGCATCGGAGAGGTTTGCCATTAAGAGGCCAACGTACACGAACTAACGCTCGCACGCGTAAAGGTCCTCGTAAACCAATCAGAAAATAAGATATTCAAGGCTTAAAAATGGCAACTCAACAAAAACGTGTTAAAAAACGTATTAAAAAAGAAATTGCGGATGGCATAGCTCATGTTCATGCAACCTTCAATAATACAATTGTAACCATAACTGACCGGAAAGGTAATGCTCTATCATGGGCAACAGCTGGAGGTTCAGGTTTTAGGGGGTCCCGTAAAAGCACCCCTTTTGCTGCTCAAGTTGCAGCTGAAAGAGCTGGGAACGTGGCTCTTGAATATGGAATGAAAAACTTAGATGTTATGATTAAAGGCCCTGGGCCAGGTCGTGAATCTGCAGTAAGATCATTAAATAATTTAGGATTCAAGATTAGCAATATTGTTGATGTTACTCCTATTCCTCATAATGGTTGTCGTCCACCTAAAAAACGCCGCGTATAAAATATTGGAGTAGTGTGTTATGGCAAGATATCTTGGCCCAACTTGTAAATTAAGTCGTAGAGAAGGAACAGACCTTTTACTAAAAGGTAGAGGAAAGTCTCTAGAAGGTAAGTGTAAATTAGATCAGAGACCTGGTCAGCACGGTAGTGCAAGAACAAGAAACTCTGATTATGCATTGCAGTTACGTGCAAAGCAAAGAATTAGAAGGATTTATGGTGTTTTAGAGAAACAATTCAGAAACTACTATAAAGCGGCTGACCTCAAAAAAGGCGCAACAGGTACAAACCTTCTGAATCTTTTGGAATCAAGGTTGGATAATGTTGTCTATAGGATGGGTTATGCTTCAACAAGAGCTGAAGCACGTCAACTGGTTTCGCATAAGTCAATCTTGGTAAATGATCAAATTACTAACATAGCCTCTTATCAGGTCAATGTTGGTGATGAAGTTAAGATAAGAGAAAAAGCTAAAAAACAACAACGTATTGTTGATGCCCTTACTGTCACTGAGCAATATGGTTTTCCTGCTTGGCTTGAAGTTAATTCAAAAGATATGACTGGATTATTTAAATCATACCCTGATAGAGAAGAGTTGGGTGCAGATATGAATGAGCAGTTAGTGGTTGAGCTTTACTCGAAATAATTCTTACTGAGAAATAAATTATGCAGAATACTATTGCTGGTCTACTTAAACCAAAGCTGGTTGAGGTTGTCAGTCATAACGTAAATCACTCTAGAATTGTTATTGAGCCATTCGAAAGAGGTTTTGGTCACTCGCTGGGAAATGCTTTGCGGAGGGTGATGCTATCCTCAATCCCTGGGTGTGCGGTTACTGAGGTTGAGATCGAAGGTGTGCAGCATGAATACACTACGATTGATGGTGTTCAAGAAGATGTTATTGATATTTTATTGAACCTAAAAAATCTAGCGATTATTTTACATTCTAAGGATGAAGTTGCGTTAACGCTGTCAAAAACTGGAGCGGGTGTTGTTACTGCTGCTGATATAAGCTTGCCTCATGATGTTGAGATTGTTAATACTGATTTGGTTTTGGCGCATTTAACTGACGCTGGTGAGCTTAATATAAAATTAAAAGTTGAACGCAATAGAGGTTATATCCCTGCTAGTGTTCGAAAGGAAAATAATACAAGTTCTCCTGTGGGTGTCTTACATATTGATGCCGCTTTTAGTCCTATTGTAAGGGTTGCTTACTCAGTTGAGAGTACTCGTGTTGAGCAAAGAACAAACCTAGATAAACTGGTTATCGAATTAGAAACTAATGGTACTGTTGATCCTGAAGAAACAGTTAAATTAGCTGCAACAATCTTACATGATCAGTTATCGGTTTTCGTTGACTTTGAAAAAGTGAATGATAAAGTTATAGAAGAAGTTGTTCCTGAAGAGCCTGAATTCGATCCGGTGTTGTTAAGACCAGTTGATGATTTAGAATTAACAGTGAGATCTGCAAATTGTTTGAAGGCTGAGAACATATTTTACATTGGTGATTTAATTCAACGGACAGAGGTTGAGTTGTTAAAAACACCTAATCTTGGTAAAAAATCACTTACTGAGATAAAAGATATATTAGCATTGAAAGGTTTGTCATTGGGGATGCGTCTTGAAAATTGGCCCCCTGAGAACTTGATTGATCAAGGTCAAACTAATATTTAATTTAAAGGGTCAAAAATAAATGAGACATCGTAAAACTGGTAGACAGTTAAATAGAAATAGTAGTCATCGTAAGGCTATGTTCAGTAATATGGCTACATCTTTATTTGAGCATGAGCTTATTCGAACTACATTACCAAAAGCAAAAGAATTGCGTGGATTTGCCGAGCCATTAATTACATTGTCTAAAGAAGATACTGTTGCTAAAAGAAGAATGGCATTCTCTAAGTTACGAGACCGCAATGTAGTTACTAAATTATTTAATGACTTAGGTCCTCGTTATAAAGATCGCTCTGGTGGCTATTTAAGAATTATTAAATGTGGTTTCAGAACGGGGGATAAAGCCCCGATGGCTTATGTTGAATTGGTTGATAGACCCGAAATAGAAGTTTCTGGCGAAGCTTAGTGTTTTTATTACTCACAGGCATAAAAAAACCGGTATAAACCGGTTTTTTTATGCCTGTGAGTTTTTTGTAAGCCTATATTTATGAATAAGTCATAGATTGCATTTTTGCTGGTGTTTTTCCACCTAGGCCGTGCTATATAAAACTTCGCACTTATACTTTAAATACCGCTCTCTCTCTCGTTAATTATTCTTGCTTAGTTTCTGTGTGATAGATCAGTCCCATACTTCTGTCTCCTCTTGGGAGAGGATAAGTTAATAAATTGAGGGTTAGCTGAATGTTAAGCCTGATGTATGAAGGCTCTGACGTTTTAACCACGGAGTACGCAGAGAAGAGCAAGGTAAATTTTAACTCTCTTTCAATAACAGTTTCTTGCTCATTAAAACCTCTGTGTCCTCAGTGGTTAAACATGTCTTACAATGTGGCTATATCGTTTGTTTAGGATTAGATATTGGTGTTTTTATAAAACCTGGTTTCACTTATAAGTGGGGGTTAATTAAAACAACTCTCTACTTATGTAATTACCAACACTTTAAGCACAGCTACAAAGCTTTATTAGGCGTATGTATTTGAAGCTGATACAAGTGCTAGGATAAAAAATGGGGTTATTTTTCTAGATAATCAATTTTA
This sequence comes from Gammaproteobacteria bacterium, assembly GCA_024277935.1. GTDB lineage: Bacteria > Pseudomonadota > Gammaproteobacteria > Methylococcales > Methylomonadaceae > QPIN01. The sequence goes on along the minus strand of JAJRUF010000062.1, from coordinate 2,908 downwards.
CCTGTTTTTCCATTCCAGTCCTCAGCATCGCTTGGTGCATCCTGAACCTCGGTGATAACAGGCCAGGATTTAGAAAGCTCTTCGTTTAAGGAAATGAACTGTTCTTGCCCCTCTGGTAGTTCATCCTCTGCAAATATTGCATTCGCTGGGCACTCGGGCTCACATAAAGTGCAATCAATACATTCGTCTGGATCAATTACCAAAAAGTTAGGGCCTTCGTGAAAGCAGTCTACTGGGCAGACATCAACACAGTCAGTGAATTTACATTTGATACAGTTTTCTGTGACGACAAAAGTCATAGTTTTATCCGATATGTTCTAAAAAAGTACGCATATAATATCAGAAAGAGCGTATGAGAAAGAATGTTTTTTAAGCTAAAATGAAATTTTATGGACAGTGCTATTGTGCTTCAGCGGTTGAAAATAAAGATAAGAATTTATTTTTTCCATTCTGGAGTTTTCTATTCTGAGCATTGGTTAAAGCTGTGCGAGCTTCTTGTTTGAGATGAGCGTCTGCAAATTGTTGGTTTGGTCGGGATGGGACGGCTAATGCCCGTTTAAAGTAAATTTGTGCATTTTTAATGTCATCTTTTGATAGTAGATAGTCTGCATAAAAATAATTAGAATCAACACTTAAAGGGTTAATCTCTAATGCTCTTTGAAATAGTGTATTTGCCTTTTCCTGGTCACCAAAAGATATTGGCCAGCCAGGTGTCATATAATATAAAGTGCCTAATACAACTAAAGCAGCACCTTTTAATGCTTCAGGGTCGGTTTTTATGCAGTGTTCAAGTAAGTTTTTAGCAGTTTCAATCGATGATAGGGCTTTGAGTGGAGTTTCGAAAGCAGCGTTAGTGGCGATAAGAATAGCCTGCCAGATAATTGGCTCAATGGCTTCAGGATTTTTTTCAGATAATATTCTTGCTTTCTGAATAAGTGCTGGGTAATGAGCTTTTTGTTGGCTATTATTTTCAGTGTAATATATAACAGCCCACTCTGATTCAATTGAATTTATCTGGGGTAAAATATTGCTAGCAAATAGTTTGCTACTTGTTAGTAGCAAAAATACAACAAGGGTTGTTTTTTTCATACAGTTAAATATATAGTATATTTAACTGTATTTCAAATTTTATTTTTTTAATTCATGTTTCCAGTTCTTGTATGGATTTTTACATAAGCTATTGTTGTAATACCTTATGTCGGTTGTTACTTCCGCTCCAACCCAAGAAGGTTTTTCAAAGTGCTCGCCTACTTCTGTTAATTCAATTTCAGCAACAATGAGTTCTGCATTGTCCCCCGTAAACACATCAATTTCCCATGTATGTTGTTTATAAGGAACAAGGTGGCGTGTCTTTTCAATAATTGGTTTCTCACACAGGGTGTTTAGAATTTCCAATCCATCCTCTAAAGGAATTTGATATTCAAACTCCTGTCTATAAGTACCCATTGTGGCACTTTTGATATTAAGCCATGCTTTATGGTCAGAAACTCTTATTCTCACGGATTTTTTGTCATCACTCACCATATAGCCTTGCTTGTATTCGGTTGATCTGTCTATTTCTCCTTTCCAATCATTATTTCGAACTAAAAATTTATGTTCTATTTCTTTTGCCATTTGATTCTTTTAGTAAATGTTAGGGTGGTTTATTAGTACCTTATTTTACTTTATTTAATTAGGTAGCAATGATAAAGTATAAATACTTAGAAAATTACTTGGTATTTACCTTACCGGTTTTGTTTTTTATAATTACCTTTTTTTGGAGATATTAATGACTATTGAATTACCTGCTTTACCTTATGCTAAGGATGCATTGGCGCCTCACATTTCTGAAGAAACACTTGAATTTCATTATGGTAAACATCATCAGACTTATGTGACTAATCTTAATAAATTGATTGCTGGGACATCTTTTGCTGATGCATCTTTAGAGTCTATTGTCATGCGTTCTGAAGGTGGTATGTTTAATAATGCTGCGCAAATTTGGAATCACACTTTTTACTGGAATAGTTTATCGCCAAAGGGTGGTGGGGCACCAACTGGTGCTTTGGCTGATGCTATTAATGCTAAATTTGGATCTTTCGACGAATTTAAAGCTGAATTTACAAAATGTGCTGTCACTACATTTGGTTCTGGCTGGGCTTGGCTAGTTAAAAATCCTGATGGTAGTATTGAATTAGTAAGTACGAGTAATGCGGCTACACCTTTAACTTCAGGTCAGACTCCTTTGTTAACTTGTGATGTGTGGGAGCATGCGTATTATATTGATTATCGCAATGCCAGACCTGCTTATTTAGAGGCTTTCTGGGCTTTGGTTAATTGGGACTTTGCATCTGCTAATTATTCTGCTTAATTTATAAGTAAATAATTTTTATGCCGTTGCACTAAAAGGGTGTAGCGGCTTTTTTATGCCTGTTATATTTTTTTGGCATAAAAAAACCTACTTAATTACTTAAGTAGGTTTTTATTAAAACGTGGTACTAACCCAAAAAAGAATTATTTCTTCTTGTTGCGCTCTTGAACTTCTTTAATAACTTCTTCAGCTACATTTTTAGGGCAAGGCAGGTAATGAGAAAATTCCATAGAGAATTGTCCGCGACCTGATGTCATGGTGCGTAAATCACCAATGTAACCAAACATTTCACTCAAAGCAACATCAGCCTTAATACGAACACCTGTTACGTTAGCTTCTTGTGATTTTATCATTCCTCTACGGCGGTTCAGGTCACCAATAACATCACCTACGTGATCTTCAGGAGTGTAAACATCTACATGCATGATGGGTTCAATAAGTTGAGGGCCTGCTTTTGGGATTGATTGACGGTAGGCTGCTTTTGCTGCAATTTCAAAGGCAACTGCAGATGAATCTACGGCGTGGAATCCACCATCCAGTAATGTAACTTTAAAGTCT
>JAJRUF010000061.1 GCA_024277935.1 Gammaproteobacteria bacterium | reverse complement strand
GCTCAAATAAAACCAGCTTAGAAGGAGCATGCTCCAGTATTTGACGACATAGTTCAGAACCAATCGATCCACCTGCCCCAGTAACCATCACACTTTTGCCATGAATGCATCCTTCAATAAGACCAAGAACAGGCGGAACAACTTCTCTACCCAGCACATCACCGGCATCTACCTCTCTAATATCAGACACACTTGCTTTACCTGAAACTAAATCAGCAAAACCTGGAAGAGTACGAACATGAACTGGATATACTTCTAATTTCTCCAAAATCACATGCTTTTGACGTGGAGATATTGATGGCATCGCCAACAATATTTGAGAGAGATCCTTTTCATCAATTAAAACTGGCAGCTGATCCGCTGTAAAAACTTTAACCCCATGTATTTCAGCACCTTTTTTTTCTAAGTCATCATCTAAAAATGCTACGGGATCATATTCCCACCCTGACTGCAGCGCCTTCACCAGCTCTGCGCCAGCAGAACCGGCACCATAAACAGCCACCGTCTGCTTACTAATTTTCCTTCTCGAATGCGTGTGTATGTACCCTCTCAAAACAAGCCTGCTGCCCGCTATAAAAAACATGCTAAAAAGCCAAAAACTGAAAAACACAGATCTAGGCACACCATGTGTTTGTGACATGACTACAAAAGCCAGTAACAACAACGTTGTTATGGTTACTGCCTTGGCAATCTTTAATAACGCTTTACTACCAAGATATCTCAATAATGCATTGTATAACCCCATTTGAAAGAATATAGGCACAGCCACTAATGGTGCGGCAATGAACAACCACCACGAATTCACTATATCTTGTGACCACCAGTCACCAAGCCTTATAACATAACCAGCCCATAATGCTATCGGTAGCGAACATATATCTATTGCTACAAGCAATATCATTCTAGTGCTTCGAGAGAAATTACTTATTTCTTCATACATAAAAACAGTTAAACCCGTATAAAAACCGTCGCTTATAGTGACAAACGACAAAATTATCCTAACTTATTAATAACAAGTGTCATCTAAGATAAACAGCATTCTATAGATAAAACATAATCAAAATGCTAATTTTACAGCATTTAAGCTTGATGATGTATTTCGCCTATTAATAGGAAAACGCTTCAGCGATTTATTTACAAAAAATGCTGATAATCTGAACGACTATGTGAATTTATCTCAATTACGAAAACATGCAACCTGATTATTTTTCATATACAGCCCTAATCGTACGAATAACACTCTGCTGCTGCTCTACCGACATATTAGATGCAGAGGGCAGGCACAAGCATGTTTCAAACAAATAATCACTAAAACTGTGCTCACCATGAGGATAGTAATCACACCCCTTATACAATGGCTGCTGATGCATCGGCTTCCAAACATGCCGAGCTTCAATATTTTTCACTACTAAAGCATTGATAAGATCCTTTGGCCTGAGTGTCGTTTTTTCAGGATTCAGGCAGCCAACAGATAACCAGCGGTTTGAATAATCATCATCAGGTTGGGGCATCCACTCAAGACACTCAAGCGTAGAAAGACTTTCCTTATATCGTTCAAAAACATCTCTACGAGCCTTGACACGACTATCAAGCACTTTCAACTGCCCCCGACCAATCCCCGCCAAAACATTACTCATACGATAATTGTAGCCTACTTCAGTATGCTCATAATGAGGAGCAGGGTCCCTTGCTTGAGTAGAGAAAAATCGAGCTTTTTCTATCAACTTTTCATCATCTGATATCAACATCCCTCCACCAGAAGTGGTAATTATTTTATTACCATTAAATGAAAAAACACCAAATTTTCCAAATGTTCCGGTATGCTGCCCACGATAACGTGCGCCCAATGACTCAGCAGCATCTTCCACAACTGGGACATCATATTGGGCACTTAATCTCATAATGCTGCCCATGTCAGCACTTTGCCCATATAAATGCGCTACAATTATCGCTTTTGGTTTCTGCCCCGAATCACAGTATAATTTCAAAGCTGTTTCCAGTGCAATGGGAGACATGTTCCAGGTAGCAGGTTCAGAATCGATAAAAACAGGCACTGCTGCCTGATAGAGAATCGGGTTTGCGCTTGCGACAAATGTAAAACTTGAGCATAGAACAATATCACCACGAGAGACATCCAATAAGCGCAATGCTAAGTGTATAGCAGAAGTACCTGAACTTAACGCAGCAGCGTACCCAGCACCAAGGTAGCCCGTTAACTCTTTTTCAAAGGCATCAACATTTGGCCCCAACGGTGCAATCCAGTTAGTACGAAATGCTTCTTCAACATACTGTAGCTCATACCCACCCATGTGTGGGATAGAAAGTTGAATACGAGGTTGAATATCGCGACGTAAAAATAATTCAATGGGTTTGTTGTTTGCATCAACCACCGGTATCTGATTTACCTCATACTTATCCATCAATGCCAACACTTCATCATTACTTGCACCAACTCTAACCACGACTGCCTCACGGGGCGGCAAACACTCTAAAGTGTCATTGAGCCCAGTATCAGCAAGCAACAGGCGACGGATATCACCATCTGTAATGGTACGCAATAAAATACCTGAATCATCCAACAGTAGCAAAATAGTTTTGCCACTATCATTCATCAGCTTTAGCGCATTTTTTAAAGTATAATTTCTCGTGACCTTTATATTCTCAACGCTATTCATTTGATCCTAAACACCTAGCCGGTATACCAACAACAGTTCGATTATTTTCTATATCGCAGGTTACAACAGCACCTGCCCCGATTATTACATTATGACCGACTTTAATCTGTGGAAGTATGACAGCACCAGCTCCAACCATACACCTGTCACCAATATAAACACCACCGCCTAAAGTTACATTTGGTGCGACATGTGAAAAGGCTCCGATATCGCAATCATGGTCTACCACGGCACCATGATTAATAATACAGCCTTCACCTATTACCGATTCAGCAGCGACAATAGACAATGCCGCAATGAAACTCCCGTCACCAATCTTTGCGCTATTCGAAACACATGCGGTCTTATGCATTACTGTAAAATACTGCTTATCCTGACTCAACCCTTCACTGGCCAGTTTCTCTCTAACGTCATTACTACCAATCGCTATATGAAAATTTCTTGGTAGCTCAGACCACCCTTCCATATACAGTATTTCCACATCATCTAGTATATGTTTCATGCACTTTGATTTATCCTGATCAGTAAGCACCACACGACAAGACGGGTATATCTCACGCACGGTTTCAATAAGAACTTTTGAGTGACCGCCTGCACCAATAACCAGCAACTCAGTAAGCATTAATTTTATCCAAAACTTCAGGCGATAGCGAAATTGAAGTCAGGTGATCTACGATCTTCTTTGTCGCATCACCTTTACCATAAACATTTGCCCACATCTGCTTTTTCATTTTTTCAGCTTGAGATATTGCCAAAGAAATATCTCCAGTAAATGTAGAGGCATCGACAACATTTTTGCTACGTTCCCGACAATTCTGTCTACTACCAACATTGACGACTGGTGTCCCCAGAGAGGCAGCTTCGATAATACCACTACTCGAATTTCCGACCATGACCTGAGCGTGCGCAATGAGAGAAAGAAACTCTATACGAGGCACATGGACAGCCGTACGAATAAGCTCATTTTTCTCATAGTTACCTATAACTTCCGAAATAACAGAGCCACCCGCATCAGAGTTAGGCATTATTACCAGACTCTGCATACCTCTATCAAGTACAGCTTCCAGCAAAGCTGTCACCTGTTCCGCAGCATCTTCTATATGCTGTACAACAGGATGAAACAAGACGATCATCAGTTTCTTGGCCGGATTGATATTATACTTCCTAAACAAAGAGTCACGTTCTATTATGTCAATCTTATGTATCTCATCAAGTCCAGGCGCACCTGTTACATAAATATGCTCTTTTTTTTCACCCATACGAATTAGTCTACCTCGTGATTTTTCTGTTGCCGTAAAATGAAAATGTGAGAGCTTTGATATTGCATGACGAACTGACTCATCAACTGTACCAGAGAGCTCACCTCCATGAATATGGACACAATGAATATTCAGGTGAAGCGCTGCTATAGCACCAGCAAGCATCTCACCCCTATCACCCAGCAACAATAGCAAGTTGGGCTGAATTTTTTCGAGTGCTTTGGTAAATCCTACTATCTGCTGCCCTATCGCTATAGCCATCTCAGAACCTGAATTCCCACATAATTCGACTACTATTTTTGCATTAATAGGTAGATTATCTGCTTCGATTTCTTTCCATGTCTCACCATATTTTGGCAACAGGTGCATACCTGTCAGCATCAAGCTCAAACTGATTTTCGGGTGCTCATGTAGTGCAAGCAATGTATTTCTCATTAACCCAAAATCAGCACGTGTCCCTGTCACATAACAAACTTTACGCATCAGCAAAAATCCTGCCACTGCAATGTATCTCCCGCACTTCGCGACACTTTAAGAGTTTTCCCAACTACATCATTCAATTGCTTTGGCGATATGCCATCACCAGGTCGCAAAAGTACTAAATCAACTGACTGGATAGTCTCACCAACTTTTTTATCAACCGCCATAGTCACACTGCGCCGAACAAGGTCCCGCACCGGCAACTCACTATCTCTGGGTATTTTTTTTCCATCACCCAGACAGGATTCTATCTGACGAATTTGCAAAACCAATCTCTCAAGTTCATCAGGCTCAAGCGAGGCCATATGGTCAGGGCCAGGCATCGTTCGATCGAGTGTGAAATGTTTTTCTACAAGAGTTGCACCCATTGCAACAGCTGCGACAGATACCAGCGTACCTTCAGTATGATCCGAGTAACCAACGGGCAAATCCAGAACATCTCTCATCGAAAGCATGGCATTTAGATTTATATCTTCATAGCAAGCGGGGTAATTTGACGTACAGTGTAAAACAGTAAGCATCTCTTGCAGAGGTACGCTATAGCCTCGTTTTTCTCTTTCATCGCGAATAGTATACACAGCCTCGCAAACTTCCTTCATATCTGCCATTCCAGTTGACAGAATCATACGCATATTTAAAGCCGTAAGCTCACGGATGAAAGGTATATTTGTCAACTCGCCGGATGGCACTTTTATTTTCTTCATACCGAGTTTCATGAGAAACCGTGCAGAGTCAATATCAAACGGCGTAGACAAAAACTCAATATCAAATTTACGACAATGTCTAATCAGTTTAACGTGGAGATCTTCGGATATCTCCAGCTTTTTAAGCATACTAAGCTGATCATCATTTCCAGTCTGATTCTTTTGGTACACAGCAGTTTTAGTACCTTTTGAAACGAGCGATTCAGCCTTAAACGTTTGAAACTTAACAGCATTTGCGCCAGCCTTCGCAGCATTCTCTATTAATTTCATAGCTAGCTCTTCAGAACCATTATGATTCACGCCAGCTTCAGCGATAATAAAACAGTACATATATTTTATCCGAATTAAAAAATTACCACATTATGCCTATCAAGAATCCTTCATACCAAAATGAGCCTTGTCTAATTGTAGCAGTCAGGTAAATTGGGCCAATGTTTCAGAGCTATCCCAATAACAACCTCCCTGCTTCATTATAAGTCAACCTATCATTGCAGATTATGGCGGTGAGACCTTGCCTAGCTGTAATACCACCTATTTCGATTTTCGATGTCCCATCAATGCTTCAGCAAACACAAAATCGAGCATTGTATCAATATCTACTGAAGCATCGGGCGGCATTAAATATGCGTATGATTTATCACAGAAAAATTCGTGTTCGAGAAGAAATTGTTTTATATTCACGATATAGATAGCCCCATTGAGACGGTAGTAACAATCAAGATCCTGACTGCGTTTTCCTTTTAATTCGCTAGAAATAAAATTTTTCATACAGCCGTTTTGGGGCAGAGTATTTGACCATAGTGGAGAATGCTCCATCTCTGTAACAGAGATAATAGCCTCTGCTTTCTGATCATATAACTGTTCAATAGCCTCATCAATATGTTCCGTAGTACGTAGCGGGCTAGTCGGTTGAAGAAGAACCAAATAATCGAATGAGTCACTGCACAAACTGTCAAGAACATGTTTAATCACATCATATGTACCGGCTTTATCAGTAGATAAACTACTTGGTCTAAGAAGTATCTCGACGCCTTCATTTTGAGCTATAGATAAGATAGTGTGATCATCACTACTAACAATTGTCTTATCAATATAATGACTATTATTTGATGCTTCTATCGTCCATGAGACTAGAGGCTTACCAGATAGTATGAGTCTGTTTTTATTTGGCAAGCGTTTACTACCACCTCTTGCCGGTATTACTGCTAGAAATCTCTTGCCTTTATACATAAGAGAGACGGCTACCTATTTTCTTCCCATATTGGATGCTTTATTTCCCACTTACCATTTCTCATACTCCATAAATGTGGTGATCTAAACTTTTCTATTGCATCATGGTATTGTTGCATACTAATTCCCATATAATCACAGCAATCCTCAATATACTGGTGCGGGAACTCACCATCGAAACGCTTGATGAGCGCAACACCTTCATCTCTGGTAATATCACCGTTTCTTACTTCCTGAGCAGAGTCATAAGTTGCACGGCCAATACCAAATTTAACCATAGCAGTGTGATAATGTAGCCAGTCAATTTTATCATCTAATGAACTATATTTACTGAAACTACCTTCTGTTCTATGGTCATTTGGCATGAAATCGCTATTTTCCACAGAGTAATAATATGTTTCCTGAGGATGCCATTTCACGTAATACCCGAGATAATGGACCTCAGTACCCGTTTTCTCAACTTCATACGGACTCACTGGAAAGTATGCCTCCAAATCAGACAACTTAAAACCAAAATCAGTGATGAGATCTTTTGCTGGCACCCCCCCTAAAACCAGATCATCTATACTGAGCTCAGCACTATAGTATTTAGGATCTCTGGTAGGTTTTTCATTATTTTCAATTGCATTGCCGTATTCAGCTTCATTCTCACCAAAAATAACCAGCGGTATATCCAATAATACTGAAAGCCTAGGCGCTAAATTTTTCTGACCCAAAATAAAAGGCTGAAAAGGATGCCCAAGATTCAAAAATGCATTTCTTGTCAAAAAACGATGTAATTTTTTATTTTGATTGTAGGTATAGTTTGCAAAACCAGCATCTAACCATGCATCAAAATTTCTCCGACCAATACCTGTATACAAAGCTGGTGGCCAAGTTATTAAAACCGGGTTCATATTATATTTATACTTCAAAAGATGTGCCGCCTGCACACTATCCTTACCACCACTTCCTGGGAGGACAACATCATATCGTCCGTCACTCCTTCTAAACCTGTCACACAGTTCATTTAATTGATCATGCCGCTCTTCCCAATTAATGTTTTTCTTCTTTTCAGCATACCGACATGCTTCACAAATACCTTCATCATCAAAACCAATCGTTCTTTTTTTCTCACCTTCTTTTTGCTTGAATTCAACAGTCGACGATGGTCGCTGATTAGTCATCGTACATTTTTTACAAAACTTCACCTCTAAAGGTAAGCCATATTTTCCATACAGTTCACTCATACCTTACCTACCTCGTTATACAGCAATAAAATTTCTAAATAGTTTAATGCCTGCATCACGGCTTTTTTCCGGATGAAACTGAACGCCATAAAGATTATTTTTTTGTATGGCTGCCACAAACTCATGACCAGCATATTCCGACAATGCAGAGACATCTGTGTAATTCACTACCTCATAGGAGTGCATAAAATAAAATTCCTCATCCTCAACACCCGACAATATACCACTCTCATTCACAACAGTAATTTTATTAAAACCAACATGTGGCACGGGGGCATCACATATAATAGGTTTCACTTCACCATTTACCAAACCCAATCCTCGCGTTTTACCATACTCAAATCCAAGAGTTGTTAAAATTTGCATACCTAAACATATACCCAATATCGGCTTATCTGTTTTCTGTAAATCATCAATAAACCCATCCGTTTCAAGCTCTCTCATTGCACCTTTAAAGCTACCAACACCAGGTACAACTATCTTACCAACAGTTTTAAAGTCAGTAGGATTATTGATGATTTGAACCTCTCCACCTGCCTGCTCAATCGCTTTTTTTATGCTATGAATATTCCCAGCAATACCATAATTAACGATACCTATTAAGCCACTCATTTTGATACCTCGATACCATTTAATCTTAAGTATTCTTTTATAGAGCGAACCGTTACCTTTCCATAATGAAGTAAACTTGCTATTGCAACACCACTTGGGCCAGAGTATTCAACCAGATTTTTTATATCTTCCAAAGATCCAGCCCCACTACTCACCACAACAGGAACATTTACTACATTTACGACCTTTTTAGCTAGCTCCATATCAAACCCTCGCTGCCGCCCATCTTTATCGACCGCCTGTAATAATATCTCTCCTGCCCCCCTTTGCTCAACATCCTGAACCCAAGTTAAAACATCTTTACCACTTTGAATGCGTCCACAGTCAGTAAAACATTCCCAATTATCACCCCATTGCTTCGCTTCGATGTTTACAACAACTGCCTGGCTACCAAAAATTTCAGCAGCCTTGTTAATAAGGCTAGGGTCTCGCTGAACAGCATGGGTGTTTATAACAACCTTATCAGCGCCGTTATGAAATAACTTCGAAAAATCATCGATTGTTTTAACACCGCCACCTACTGCAAATGGAATAAACAACTGATTCGCAGTTCTTTCAATCTCATCAAATAAAATTTCTCTTCTGTATAATGATGCAACAATATCAATATAAAACAGCTCATCAGCGCCCTGCTTATAATATTGATCAGCCAAATCATCAGGTCGACCGATTTTTCGGAGACCTTCAAAATGAATTGGCTTAACCACATGTGGCGGCTTTACATCAAGTTTTGCTATTATTCTTACTGTCATTGAAAATTCTCTGCATTTCTATTCGTGCTGTTCAGTTGTGTTTCTTTACCAAAATTTATAACTGCATTTTATACATCAGTTATTTATTCATACCTATTTGATTTATAACTTTTAATACACTTTGTGTAGCCTTTCCATTATTAGCTTCGAAATAATCTAAATTTGGCTGCTTCATATTCAAAAAAGCACGCCCCAACCCATCCACATCAGAAACGTCTGTCGACAATCCTAATTGCTTATACGGAGGGTAATCCTCTGCAGCAATTGTTATTACAACTTTATTTATTAATGCCGCCTGTAATCCAACAGTCGACGTCTCTAACACAACTATATCACTTGCCCATAAAACAGATTCTATAGAGTACTGTGAACCCAGCAAGAAGCCTTTCTCCACAGTGTGGGGCAACTCAATCGGACGATTAGGATGAGGTCTGAATGAAAAAAGATAGCCTGTATTCTTTATACAAAAGTCCTCCAAATATTTAATAATCACTCTGTTCTTTACAAACTTTTTACCTGTTAATGACACATCACTCGGTGTCCCAATCCAGGTTATTAGCTTATCTGTCGGTTTGACCGCATACTTCTTTCGAATACGCCCACCAGTAACCTTCTCGCACTTGGCAAACATTGCATCAAAAGCGGGATTACCTGTAACGTGTAGTGAGATTCTGCCACATAAAGACTTTCTCAAATGATCTGCTACATATTTCGATATAACCGTTATGTTTTCTGCATAAGTACCATCACAAAGATAAGCTGCCTCATGCTGAAGAAACAAATCTGAAACAGCAAGACCAGGTATGTTTAACTTCCTAGCAGCACGCTGCAAAGCAAGCTCAGAACGAGGACTAGTTGATGTAACAACAAGGTCTGGCTTAATATCTTGCAAGTAACGAGTGAAGGTTTTTATTGGCATAAAAGCAGCTCGTCCCTGCTGTTTAAGCATCTTTATTGCACTAACGCAACCAACATCACAAACAAGATCATGAATCCCAATATGAAAATATGCATAAGTATCTTTAGCTTTTACATCAGGATGTCCAACTTCACCAATAAATTGATTTACAATCTCAGGGTAAGGCTGCTCTATGTATTTCTCCAATACGGAATAACCCATTGCATCAATCCCTGATCTTTCAAAAGACGCAAGTGCCGTTGTAAAGCCTACTACTATTAAGTTAATGCTCTCATCTGTTATCAATTCGTGGATGACTGGGATTAAGGATTGAACATGTCCGCCACCGTAACATGCAAACAATATTGTTTTTGTCTTCATGCGAGCGTTTTGTCAGGGATGTAATAATTCAACTACTGTATTACCCATAAAATCATTTGCAGCAACGCCTATACACTCCACATCTTGCAATGGTAGCGTATCAGCATGAAATGCGTAATACCAACAATCCCCCTGAGTTGAAAAATCAAGATTATCATGTATATAGCGATTTGAACGTGTTTTAATTGCTAGAAACGGCTGAGGCCCAAAAACAACTCCCTGAACAACATTAATTAAAATATATGGGACACCATCCTCATCATCCGTAACCATTTTGATTGATAGCTTTACAGGAAGATCCTTTTTATGTTCTTCAGCCACATGTTCCTGAAAAGCCTCATCTGCCTGACAATACTCAAAATCCACCTCAGGGTATTTTTCCTTAGAAGATGATATAAAATTCTGTACCATCTCTAATTCCTGTCGCAAATCTCGCCAATCATGACTACATAGCCCTACTAAAACTGTTTCCTCATCGGCTGCCTGAGAAAAAGCATAATCCATTTCATCTTGCGTTAAATTACCTATACGATTGCGCAAATTTAGCGACCTTCCGATCAAACGTCGGCAAGAACCCTCAAGTTGGTAATCATCATGTGATGGATGATAGACTCGCCAGTCGTGTGGTGCTTTTCTCCAATTACCCGAACGCCCATTTTTAAAATCACTTGAGTTATCAATATCTGAAGTATCTTCAGTCGCCATATTAGAAATATCAAAAGGTATAAATTGCTCAAGAAACCAGTGGCTATCAGGTCTTTCCGCTTGAAAGCCAGCTCGAAAACAGGAAGGGAAAAATTTTCGATCAATTATTCGTCGAGACAATATTTGAAATACTTCATCACTTCGAAAATAGTGTGTTGCACACCTATGGGCTTCTCTGTATGTAGACATTGGGTGAAAATGCCATTGTATAGTGTCTCGCGCAAAAGGCTGAGCACTTACCAGCTCACTGTATTTATCATGTATATTGTGATATCCCATATCGCGTTTACGTGGGTTTGTTTCAAAGCCCACATGATCTAGGCAAAACCAGTTAAACACCCATCCATTGCCATGACTATCGAGTAATTTCTTTCTGTAATTCTCAGAAGTCACTTCTGAGAGCATATTATCAATCTGATCCCAACTCCCCAGTGTTGAGACCCGATGTGATGACATTGCCTCCTGAATAAGAGCTGTTTTCTCACCTAAATCAAACTTACCGTTCTGCAAGCCAATTAGATTTTCTAACGTAGGCAATATATGGGTTACATTAAAAACTTCATTTAAACGTTCAAAAGTTGCTGTTAATGACTCATACAGTGGCCCTTCAGTATCAATAGCATGAACTATTTGCACTTTACCTAGCATAACTTATACCTTTTTGTCCCGATTAATTAAAGAAGTAATACGCTCAGGAAATACGATTTTCATTTCATGATCATAAGGGTCGGTGCGATATCCTTCTGCCCCTAAACCACTAGTCAGCCATCGGCTAAAACGCTCTTGCAAAAACTCATCATCGAACACTTCATACATTGCATTCCAATCGCTTTTAGTCGGAAAGTAACCTGACGACCTGTATCCATATACACTAAAATACGGCTGAGTAATCATTTCAACCAACATGACTTCAACCTTACTTAATTTATCTTTCCAGCGCGGTGTTAACCGAGGCCACTTAACAAACTTCTCTCCAAACGACGTATTATTGGACCATTCCTCACCTACTGTATTCAAACAATTAACATCAAGCATCTGTTCGCTATAATCTAAATCCAGAAACTCACACAAATCACTGACAGATTCTTCAGGAGATTCAGCTAAATCTTCACCACGCACCACCATCACTCTATCACTATAATGACTGTCTAACTGCATCATACTTTGCATAGAATCTCGGCAATTAAATGCAGCGTCGATATAAGTATTACCTTCTTCAAAGGTCATGTACTTATAAGAAGCGGTAACATCCCGCGGGTCACGAATTATGTGTACAACTCTTCCGTTTGGAAACATATCAAGAAAGACAGGGATGCCTGACCATTGAACAGCCAACTTTTCCACCCATCGTAACTCTGTTTCAGGCGAAGCACTACATAGCATATCCTTCATCATCAAATCATACATTAGTGCATATGACGGCTCAGAAGAAAAATTTGCTTTTGATATAATAGCCTCAGCATCCATATCTAATTTCCAACGCTTATTCACTCGCCGCCTAGAATCTTCAACAAGTGCTCGCCTATTTTCAGAGTCAGTCATATCACCATATTTGCCCAAGCAAAACCGGATAAACTTAATCGTCGATGACGATGATCTAAGCTTAGGGTGAGCGCCAAGCAAAGCAGCTAAAAATGTTGTACCTGAGCGGTACACGCCTGACACTAGTATTGGCTGGCTATTAGTTACTACACCAAGATCTTTTATATCCAAAACTATAAGCCAAGGCTTCTAAATGTGTCTGAATATCTCCCGGAAAAAGGGCTCAAAGTTTTAAATGTTTTCCCTCTCTCAAAAATAATCATGTATTCATAGAATATTTCAGGAATTTCTTCTACATATGTCATAGAAGAAAAATCTCCTCGTTTAACGAAAAAGTAACTTTTAACTAACTTGTGTCCCTGTGAGGATAATTGCATAATCATATCGTGTACATTTGTAAAGAAGTTTGGGTGCCCTTTTTTTCTAGCACCAATTTCCGCAGCAATCGCTGGCTCATCATTTGCACTATAGTGACAGTTTTTACCAGTCACATAAATTCGCGCACCCTCTTTTGTAATACGTAAAAACTCTGTTAACGCCTGATGTTGAAATGTCGCATCAAATGTTGCTAAACACACAAGGTTATCAAAAGCCTCATCTTTAAAAGGTAGCTGCTCAGCAGAGCTTTCATAAAGCTCGTTAATAGAAGCCTCCCCTCCCCATTCCTCCTTTGCCAGCTCAATCATACGTTGCGAAATATCAACACCACTTATCATTAAACCCATAGACTCATATATCGAAAACATCCGACCCCAGGCACACCCTACATCTAATATATTCCCTTCATTAAAAGGAACTTCTGAAAATATTCTCTCATACACACCATCATCTTCAGTGCGTTCATCACCTTTAAGCACACTACTTTTACCCACGCCTGCTTCACCAACACGCGCCTGCCAATACTCAACGTACTTATTGTTCCAATAACTTTTTCTAGGGTCTTCATCATTCATTAACTTTCTCTTCATTGCCTACATTATAGTAAATTTATAAACACATTAGCATCTGACTCATGCATCAATAAATTCTCTAAACCAAATTTCCAACGCCATCAGAGCTCGAATTTCTCGCGTATTATTTTTCTTCCCTGAACAATGCGTTTTCAAGAGATCGCTAACAAAATCACAGTTAAAAATTTTTCTTTTCACTGATCGTTCTGATAATAATAAATCCTGACACATACTCAAAAGATCCGTTCTAAACCATTCACCAATTGGTACAGTAAACATCTGTTTTTTTCTATATGCTAGAGATTCGCCAATCAAGGAAGTAACTGCTTTTTTATAAATATATTTAGTTACCCCAGAGCGCAATTTCAAATCCCCTGGCATTGAAAATGCTAACTCAACCATACGGTGATCTAAAAATGGTGATCTATTTTCAAGCGAAACAGCCATTCCCATTCGATCTGGTTTTACAAGATTATTACCTGGAAGTAATAGCATTACGTCAATATAAAGCGCTTGATTTATACGATCCATATCTTCTGCTTTACTGTAAAGCGGCTTAAGCACATGAAAAACATCAAGACCATCAAGCTGTTCAACAAATTCCGCTGTAAGTAAATTACGACGAGCACTTGTAGTGAATAATGATATATTATTCATATAGGCTTGTTGAAACTCTTTATCTGACAGATTAGATGCTTCGGAGGTAAAAAAATTAAGATACTTTTCATATCCAGCAAAGATCTCATCCGCGCCATCTCCTGTCAGGACCATTTTAACTTTTTTTGCAGCCAAACTTGCAACCTTGTATGTTGGTAAAAAAGACACATCACCATGCGGCTGATCACAATGGTAAGTAGCCATAGGCCACAATTCAATTAAGTTTGGCTCCACTTTTTCCATTATATGTTTAGTACCAAACCGGTCAGCCGCTTTCTTCGCATAAAACGACTCATCATATTTTGGGTCATCAAAACCAATGCAAAATGTATTTACAGGTTCTTTTAAGTGATGACTCATGATTCCAACTACAGAACTTGAATCAACACCACCGGATAAAAACGCTCCGAATGGCACATCCGATCTCAAACGTATTCTTACTGAGTCATCAAGTATATGATTGAATTCTTCCATCCACTCTGACTCATTTTTGATTTCACACTTTGTCTGAGAGATATCCCACCAACATGTATGTTCAATACACTCGCGAGTAATTTTCACCCAACATCCGGGCATAACATGCTGAACACCTTCAAACATGGTTTTTGGTGGCGGCACATAGTTGAAAGCTAGAAATTGATTCAATGCTTGAGGATCAAAATCAAGCGGCCCTGACACTGCAAGAATGGCTTTAATCTCTGATGCAAAAATTATCCGTCCATTTATATTATGGTAATAAAATGGTTTTTCACCAACACGATCCCTGATTAAATACAGAGCATCATCACGTTTATCATAGATAGTAATGGCAAACATACCGTTAAGCTTTGATACACCGGAAATTCCATCTCGCTCGTATAATCTAAGTATAACCTCAGTGTCACAATGTGTTCTACAAGGGTAACCATCTAATGCCAATTCTTTGGCCAATTCAACATGATTAAAAATCTCACCATTTTGCACGATAATAATATTTTTGTCATCAGAGACAAAAGGCTGCTGCCCATGATCTATGTCTAAAATCGCTAACCGCTGATTACCCAACGCAACAGCAGAAACCTTATCATGAAAGCAGCCATAACCATCTGGCCCCCTATGGTCAATTATATCTCCCATCGATTTTAGCTGCTGAGATGAGAGCCGCACATTATTAACATCGAAATAACCGAAGATTCCACACATTATTAATTTTTACCACTGCTAAAGAGTAATTGTTTTACCGTCATAAGCATTATCCAAATATCAAAGGATATTGACGCCTTATCAATATATTCTAGATCCAACTCTGTTCGTTTTTTTTTACCTGCAGATGAACGCTGGAGTGCTTGAGCAAGCCCAGTTATTCCGGGAAGAACAGAATTTCGCTTTTCCCATTGTGAATCAGTATAATTACTGTGCTGAGCGGGGACATCAGGTCGTGGGCCAACCAGGCTCATATCACCTTTAAGCACGTTAAATAATTGCGGCAACTCATCCATACTGGTTTTTCTGACAAAACGACCAACCCGGGTTATTCGAGAGTCTCCAGGCATCGTATAATAGGGTCCCTGCTTGGACGCATCAAAATTCATACTACGAAATTTATAAACAAAAAAACGCTTACCATGAAGCCCAATCCGCTCTTGTTTGAAAATCACAGGACCTTTAGTTTCAACTTTGATAAACACGGCCAATATAATCATGATGGGGAACATTGGTAACAATATAGAGAACGAAACTATGATATCGAATAAACGTTTCATTTTAATTTTCTACCAGTAAATTCTGTTACTACATTCTGTAAATGACAATGATCGGCTAAAACTTGTGCATCATTACGTAATTTTTGTTTTTCTCCAGCCATAATAAGTTTTTCCAACTCAACTTTAAGGTCTATATTGGCTTTAAACTCAAAAACATCCATACTTTTGCGATGAAAAGTTCGTGATAAAATCACTGAACTGGAGCCAAGCCTATGATGCTCTCCCATTATTAACTCACCCGGAATAACTCCCTCGCCGACTCTTGCTATCCCACCAAAACCAAAAAATATACCTGCATCTTTAATAGTTTTAACTAACTCATCTATCGTGCCATTTGCTAGCAACTCAAACATAAATGTTAGCCCCATATCCAAGTGCAAATCATTTAAACCAATGTATATTTCAGATATACCAGGTATACATACAATTACATCAAGGCATTGACTTGCCTCATATGTTTCTAATAACGGTATAACCTTGGCACGCCCATCAACAAGAGCAACAAATTGCTCAACCTCTTCTGCACGACGAAACATAGGCAGCATCAGCCAATCAGCACCTCCCGATATAGCATCATCAACTTCTTTTTTAGTTCCTTCATAGAGCGGATTGACGCGCACCAATAGCTCAGCCTTTGACAAGCATTTCTTAATTTTGGCGACATCTGAAACAGTGTGATTACTCATCAATGTATCCAAATGCCCCTGGCGCTCTTGCTTTCCAATTTTTTCCAGATCAATAAAAATACGAGAAACACCACAGCTTTCAGCATAATGAGCCAATTCAGGCTCATTTGTAATCAGCATAAAGTTCATATTACAAGCTGGAAAGTTACTGTTATAGTCGCTCATAACTATCTTCAATAACATCAATGACCTTATTGATATTAAATTTATCTTCTACTGATTTCCTTGCTTTATCTCCCATTTCTTTCCTCAAATTCGCATTATTTATCAACAGCTCATATTTTTTGGAAATACATTCCAAGTCATGACTTTCACAAATAAAACCTCCCCCATCTTTTGCAGCTTCAGGGACGCCAGTTGTATTTGTACCCACAAAAGGGATTTTATAAGTCATCGCTTCAACTATAACATTTGGGAACATTTCAAAGTTTTTTCTCGATAAAAGAGTAAAAACGTCAAATGATGCATGAATTTTTTCAGTATCAAGTCTCAATCCAGTAAAAACACATCTATCGTATACATTTAATGTTTTTGCTAACCGAATATTGCTTTCTAGCTGCTTACCCTCTCCGACTAAAACGATATATAAGTTTATATATTTTTTATAAAGTAAATAAAAAGCCTCTATTAAATCTTTATGCCCTTTGTTACCGCCCTGCCTACCTACTATTCCGATAACAAATGCATTCATCGGAATATTAAATTCATTTCGTATTTCTTTTTTATAAACGTCTTTCTTATTTATATCGAACCTGCTCAAATCACTTCCGTTATACGTAACAACTATTTTTTTTTCGCTTACACCAAACCCTACAATTTTACTTTTTGTGAAATTGCTTACAGCAAATAAAGCATTGTATTTTGCTATATTATATATCCAATTTCTCCAGCCATAACCTTTCCTATTTTCTATCCCTCTCACGCTTTGGTAGAACTTTATTTTCTTAAATGCTAGAAATGCAGCGATATTTGACATCATTAAAGTAGCCGCATTGTGAGTATGAACAATATCAATTTTTTCAGAAATTAAAATTTTTCTTAATTTAATGATAGAGACAATCACATTAAACATACTTCTTTTTTTAAATGCAATACTCGGGATGACATAGTATTTAAAACCAAGTTTGTTTATCCTATCGGTAAGATAGCCACCACTTGAAGCCAATATAATATTATGACCTCTTTTTCGTAATTCAGTCGATATTGTAACGGTCTGTGTTCCTGGCCCATTGTCAGAAAACTCACCTCTTAATTGCAATATGTTCACACATCACTCCGATCATTAAAATACTTCTTCATCGAGCAGTCCAATGCAAGCAAACTCCAAATGCGTATGGAGTGCTCATCATCACCAGAAAGATGCTCCTTTATAAGCTTTTCCCTGCTTGTTTGAGAGATATATTTATCCAAATAAGGATTAACCCCACCTAAAGATTTCCACACATACTCAGCCAGCTCATTTTTAAACCAACCACTCATTGGCATACGAAAACCTTGCTTAGGTCTATTAGCTATTGCTGAAGGCAGCAATTCCTCAACTAGTTTTCGTAATATATATTTTGTTACAGAACCTTTAAGCTTCATTTCTCTAGGGAGAGAGCTTGAAAAAGAAAGAATCGATTGCGTTAAAAATGGGACTCTTAATTCTAAGCTCGAGCTCATACCTACCCTATCAGACTTAACTAGTAATTGACCCGGCAATTGCTCAAGAATCTCACATTCACCTAACTCATTTAGGCATAATGGATAATGCCCTCTCTCTTTCATTTTCCTTTTTTTTCTCATTAACCAGGCACTCTGCCGACCTGAAAAAGGCCCGATGTTATAACTATCATTTAGCAGAAAATCTAAAGCTACGCGAATCTTACGTAACTTCTCTAAAATGCCCGATCGTGGTTTCTTTGGAAGGCTTCTTGATGCGAATCCCACAACATTGCGTAACCATTCTGGTAACCGGTGAAACCATTGCTTATATGGATGCACCATAAATCTTACATATCCACCAAACATTTCATCACCACCATCACCACACAAACATACCTTTACATGTTGCGAGGCAAATCGAGTTACCATCAATAATGGCAAGACCGCCGGGTCTGCAATTGGCTCACCAGTTAACGCTAATGATTCATCAATATGCTCAAGCAACATAGCGCTATCTACTTTTAGTTCAAAGTGCTCAGTACCATAATAGTTTGAAACTTGTTTGGCGAAGTGAGACTCATCCATACGTGACACTTCATCACCATCACCAGCAAACCCAACTGAAAATGTTTTTATATGCTCTGATTCGCTTGACGCTAACGCAGTGACAATACTGGAATCTACTCCACCACTTAACAATATGCCAATAGGCACATCTGAAACCAACTGGCTTTTTACTGATGAACGCAATTGTTTTTTTAACTCAAGAAGACACTCTTTTTCACTATATTCTACTTCCTCCTCGGATACCTGCAACTTAATTGAGGGTACATTATTAACAGTACCATTTTTAGTTATCTCCAATCGCTCTCCCGGAGCCAATTTGCGCACTCCTTTAACGATGGTATGTGGCGCAGGTATCCACCCCAAGCGCAAATAAGAATCAACAGCATCATGATCAGCCCTTATTGTTACGTCATTTATTTTTCGTAACCCCAAAACCAAACTAGGCAATTCTGATGTAAATAAAAAATACTTTTCTCCTACATAATAATATAAGGGCTTAACACCAAATGCATCTATACCTAAATTCAAAGTTTGAGAATCGCCATCCCAGATTGCATAAGCAAATATCCCATTTAATTTATCCGAAAATAGTGCTCCATACTCTTCATACAGGTGCACCAACACTTCCGAATCACTAGCAGTTTTAAATTGATGATTTGACTCAAGAGAAGCCCTTAATGATTCAAAATTATAAGTTTCTCCATTGTAAACTAGAACCTGCCTTCCCGATTCACTTAATATAGGTTGCTGCCCATTCTCCAAATCAATAATACTCAAACGCCTATGTCCTAATGCAACGTGACCCTCTTCCCAATAACCTTCGCCATCAGGACCACGATGAATAAGAGCGCTCATCATTTCATGTACCACCTCAGATGAATTTAATTTATCATCAGATTCAAATTTAATTAACCCTGCAATTCCACACATGCTTACACTCAACTATAAATTTCTTGGCTGTCAGCAATATTACTTAGCCTCTCATAAGCCTCTACAGCAGGAGAATAATTTGACATAAGCTTCGAGATGTTTTCCACAATGATATTGGATTTAACTGAGACAATATTTTTATCCACCATATTTTCCTTAGGGTATGATGTATCAAGACCCAGTTTTAACGAAGCCGACTTGATTATTTCACTTGGTCTATCTAACAAATGCTCGTTATTAGCCAAATAAACACGACTTTTATTTTCAATGTAAAAATCATAAATTAATCGATTATATATAACATATGTAAGCATACAATTAACCGGATAATATGGCTTGTAGTAAAGCTGCCTTCCTACTCTTTTGAGGAGTGAACGGTATACGTCCATCGGATTTCTAAATACAAACATAAATCTTGCTTCTGGAAATCGTGACCACAAGGGTAACAACAATGTTGAATGAGGGACTTTAAATCCCCATACGCCCCCAAATTTTTCAAATCGTTCACTAACAAGTTTTTCTGCCTTTTCTACATTCATACTTGACAAATGAAATTCACTTCGAAACCATGGCCGCCAATTTGAATGATTTTCTGCCAAAATTTGTTCATGCAACTCCATCAAAGGAACATCCTCATAATGCCCATAAGGGTTAGAATCTTCAGCACCAACTAAATCAGAACCAAAAGGGATTCCTGAGTTAGCCAGCATTCTAGCTAACATCGATGTGTTTGAACGATGCATTCCGGTTACAAGTAAGAAAATATCTTCTTTTTTGCTCACAATTCAACTCCGAGTAATTATGACTTTTCAGAAAAGCTGCCATACTAAAACAGACACCTATCATTATAGATAGCGATAAACCTCTATTTGCCCCATAAAACAGTGCATCTACAAACGCAAATAGAATAACAACCAATGATGTAACCCCTTGAAAAACTGCGAAATGGTAAAAACCTAATTTTAATGACTGTATAAATTGAAAAAAAATAATTATTAAAGGCGCTACAAATACAAACAAGCCAATAAAACCCAATTCTACTAAAAATCGAGCATATGTATTATGTGGATGTGGGTAACTACCAACGGTCGCAGCATAAGTTGGCATAAGAAACTCAATCTTTCCCCAGCCCCAACCGAAAAACGGCTTTTGCAAAAACAAATCATACGAAGTCATTAGTAAAACAAGCCTTTCCATATTATAATGATTATGAGAAACATCAAAACTGTGTTTCAAAAAATCATCAACAGGAAGTATTGAAATAGCTATTAGACACAATAGGATTAATGACAACGAAACTTTTATTAATGAAAAACCAAATAAAACAAACAAAATATATAAAGAAATAACAGTAAAAGACATCGCTATACCAGACCGAGAATCACTTCCAGAAATCCCTATACAAATAATAAACACCACAAAAACAAGTAAATATTTTTTCTTCCCAGTATATTTTGTAAATAAAAATAAAGCAGGACCTAAACCGGATAACACAAGAAAAAAGGCACCTTCATTTCTTCCAATTAAATGAGCAGGCCATTCATGCAAACCATACCCAGCCACAATAAATAATAAAGCAAGTAAAAAAGACGAGATGACAAGCATGATTGTAATTTCATCTAATGTAACAAATTTCCTTCTTCCAATATCATAAATAAAACATATCAGCACCCCATAAAAAACAAACTCAACTCCTTGCAAAACACCTCTTACAGAAACACCATTAAAAAACCAGGAAAACAAAGCTAAAACAAGCCATACACACCAAACAAAAACAATCGCTTTAGGAAGATAAATAACTGATTCTCTTTGAATGAAAACAGTTATATAATAAAAAGCCATAGTTCCAAACAAGGCAATACCAGTTGCATAGACATGGCTAACCGACATTAAGGTGATTTGTAAAAAAAACATTCTTTTCACACCAAGAAAAGGCATAAAAAAAACCGTTGCCACCATGATAAACGAAGAAAAATAAACGAAATCTGAAATCATAGTCGTGAGGATGAAAAGGCCATAGGGTCAATTCCTATTTTTCTTTTCGCATACCATGCAAGAGAAACATTCCATACTAAAAACACCATTACTTTTGCATAAGCAACGCCTTCAAGAGAAAAAACATAGTAAGAGATTGGCACCACAACTAAATTAAACAAACATACAACACCCATAACCTTAAGATAGATTCGTTGATTACCTGTCATTGTGAACAAAGGACCCACAGGGCCAAAAAAAACATTTATTAATTGCGCAAAAACTAAAATCGCCAATACATTAGAGTATTTTTTATATTCATCCCCAAAAAGACCCAGTATTTCACCCGAAAAAAAGAACATGCCTATAGCAATAACAATCGTCCCCATAAGTACCATTCGAGTTAAACGTGATATATGATTTTGCAATACAATCAACTTATTCTTATGAAATAATTCAGAAATTACGGGAGCTAAAATTGCATTAATAGCCGACAAACCAAATATCAATAAACCAGCTACTCTATCTGCAACACCATAACCAGCAACCAATGATCCACCGCCTAATAAGCCAATAATTATTATATCCACTCTAGACAAAAGCACTGCAACAACACCACCGAAAAACAGGGGAATAGCTGTAGCGATCCAGTCCTTCATTTTATTATATTCAGCCCCAAATATTTTTTTTGGCTCAATAAATTTAACAAAAAATATTCTAAATAAACATACAACACCAAAAACAGTACATAATGTTTGCCAGAAAAGCACATCACTACCGAAAATAAAATCACCTTTCCAAAAAGCAATCACTGCGATAAAAAGCAACATCAACGGAACAAGAATTTGCTCCACAAACTGAGCAAAAAATATTTTTTTACACCCTCTAAAAAGTGCCTGCACGTGCTGCATCAATGATATAGCGGGTAGCAACCAGATCCCCCATATTAAAGATTCAACTGAAACACCATTAAATAGAGTGGGGAAAAAACTATAAACAATAGTCGCTATTACAGCTATCCCCAAACTTGAAATAGCGATGACTAGTGTTGAAAATCCTATATACCCCAAGAAACTACTATTATCATTCGCACCCAAGTATTGGGCCAAAAATCTCACGCCACCGTCAGACAAGCCCATTTTTGATAGCACTGAAAACATAAGGACAATATTAATCACAAAAATATATGTCCCATATTCATCCTGCGACATTATCCTTGCAAACAGCACATGCAGAAAAAAGACAACACCAACACCAGCAACGCGAACAATTAATGATACGCTTGCTCCTTTAAGCAAAACTCCCAAATTCATTTTCTTCTCATCGAGGATTTTTAATGATATTAAAACTTAAGAACACTCTGAATAATTGATATTATTTTGCTTCATAACGAGCCCTATATAAAGTTATCATGTAAACATTCCAACGACTGAAATCTAGTAGCTTCGAATTACAGCTAGAATCGGATTATTTCACCTAAAGATGACCGCTGCACACTAAAATTATCACCCGTGTCATCCCATTTCTAGCTCTTAATACATTCCTTCTAGACTTTATCTGCCACATTACCATTTGACATTAAGCCCTTGCCTATAGGCACCACCCAAACACCATAATTTCAATATTGGAATTTCATGCAAAATGTTTATATAAATTTTTTCCTTCACATGAAAGATTTCATCGCAATTAACAGAAAAACATACATCCCAAAAGGTTTTTTTAAAATAATCAAAAGCCCAACAGGGGAAACACCTATCAACTATTCCTGACTAACTTGTTTCATTGAACTTACAACCATCGCAGTAAAAACAGCAATGAACACACTAAGTACAAATCCAAGCGCTACAATTAACTTTTTCTTTGACTTTACAAGTTCCGCTGCCACAATCGCAGGACTATCCATGGTATAGGCACGTACATTACTAAAATCAGGACTTAGTTTTTTAATCGCATCGATTTTAGATAGCTCATCAGACAACCCCTCAATCCACGGATCATCTGATTTCCTTGCCTTCAATGCCGCTAGTACCGCATCATTTTCTATTACATGAATTTTTTCTTTAATTTCACTTAAATTATT
>JAJRUF010000060.1 GCA_024277935.1 Gammaproteobacteria bacterium | reverse complement strand
TTAGGTTTGGCCATTTGCTAAAAGCAAAAGCCCATATCATAATTATATTGACCAGCGGAATTAGAAGGCAGAATACCCATTTTTTATCAAGGCCTGCTTTCTCTAAAATTTGGATCCTAGCCAAAGGGTAAAAACAATAAAAAAAGGGATCAAAAAAAAGAATAAAAATTCCATAATTAGCTCCCGATATTATTTTTTTGATTAGGCCAGGTTGATAGTGCCAGTTGTAAAAAAATTAACAGTAGGCCAAACCCAGGCAGGAAGACTAAAAAACCCCATAAAGGGTTAAAGCCTGCTTTTTTGTATATTATGACGACAGGAACCAGAATAAACAGTCCTGTTATAACAATTTGGAAAATATCAGGGATCATAAGCATGCTTGTTCCTATAAAAGTAGCCAATAAAATGTGACTCAGTATGAGTATCAATACCAAATTTAACGGTATTAATCAATAAACCTATAGCAATATTTATATCAAAAAATATTGTTGATGGACGTTTAGGTCGTCTGATGGGTGCTCAAGTGTTTTTAGCAGAGCTAAGGGTGCTTGTAATGAGGGAGTTTTCAGTTAAGGGATGAAGTGTAAATATATATTAAAATTGTTAATGAATTTATTGGCATAATTCCGTAGAATACTGGTTATTTTTCTAAATTAAGAATGGGATGCGTTTGATAAAGGCGTGTCCCGTTTGTGCATTTAAAGGTGACTGATCTTGAGTAATCCTGCTTTACTGTTATTGGAAGATGGGACAGTGTTTCATGGTGTGTCGATAGGCGCGGATGGTTGTTCTGTTGGTGAGGTGGTTTTTAATACCTCATTAACGGGTTATCAGGAGATCTTGAGTGATCCTTCGTATGCCCGTCAAATTGTGACCCTTACCTATCCTCATATAGGTAATGTTGGTACTACCCATGAAGATAATGAGTCAAACGCAGTTTTTGCAAGTGGCCTGGTTATTCGTGATTTACCTTTACAATTAAGCAGCTGGCGTAGTGAAAAATCACTCCAGCAGTATTTGCTTGATAATAATGTGGTTTCTATTGCTGATATTGACACCCGTAAATTAACGCGAATTTTGCGTGATAAAGGGGTGCAAAAAGGCTGTGTTATCGCAGGTGAAAATATTGATACTGTTACTGCTGAAAAAGCCATTGCTGGTTTTTCAGGCTTAAAAGGATTAGACCTTGCCAAGGAAGTAACGACAGATAAGCAATATGTCTGGATAGAAAATATCTGGTCATTGGCCGGTGGTCATTCAGAAGCTAAAAACTTAAGCAAACATGTTGTGGCTTATGATTTTGGCGTAAAACGAAATATTTTACGGTTATTGGTCAACCGAGGGTGTCGCGTGACGGTTGTTCCTGCAACAACGCCGGCTGATAATGTACTGGCGATGAATCCTGATGGTGTGTTTCTTTCCAACGGGCCGGGTGATCCAGAGCCTTGTCGCTATGCTATTGAAGCAATTAAAACAATTTTAGAGCAAAAAATTCCAACTTTTGGTATTTGTTTAGGGCACCAGTTACTTGCTTTAGCAAGTGGTGCTAAAACAGAAAAAATGAAATTTGGTCATCATGGGGCTAACCACCCTGTACAAGAAAAAGCGACAGGTCGAGTGATGATTAGTAGTCAAAACCATGGCTTTGCTGTAGATGAGAAAACACTTCCTGCAAATATCAATGCAACTTATCATTCATTGTTTGATGGAAGTTTGCAAGGTATTGAGCGAACAGACTGCCCTGCCATGAGTTTTCAGGGCCATCCAGAAGCTAGTCCAGGTCCTCATGACGTAGAGTCATTATTTGATCAGTTCATCGAAATGATGGATACCCACTCAGTTAACAAATAATTCAGGTAGATCTAACAACAATGCCAAAAAGAACCGACATAAAATCGATTTTATTATTAGGTGCTGGCCCTATTGTGATAGGCCAGGCCTGTGAGTTTGACTACTCAGGAACACAAGCATGTAAAGCACTAAGAGAAGAAGGTTATCGTGTGATTCTGGTTAATTCTAATCCAGCAACGATTATGACTGACCCTGATATGGCTGATGCAATTTACATTGAGCCTATTGACTGGCAAACAGTCGAAAAAATCATTAAAAAAGAAAAGCCTGATGCTGTTTTGCCCACAATGGGCGGACAAACGGCATTAAATTGTGCTTTAGATTTAGATAAACATGGCGTATTAGAAAAATACGGTGTGGAAATGATCGGAGCAACAAAAGAAGCTATTAATATGGCTGAAGATAGAGACTTGTTTAACCAGGCAATGGGGCGGCTAGGGTTTGAGGTTGCGCAATCTAAAACAGCACACTCAATGGAAGAGGCTTTTTCGGCACAAGCAGAAGTAGGTTATCCAACAGTTGTACGTCCTTCATTTACCATGGGCGGAAGCGGCGGTGGTATTGCCTATAATAAAGAAGAATTTATAGAAATCTGTGAGCGTGGATTGTACTTGTCACCAACTAATGAGCTATTGATTGAAGAGTCAGTATTAGGTTGGAAAGAGTACGAAATGGAAGTGGTGCGAGATAAAAATGATAATTGTATTATTATCTGTTCTATCGAAAATTTTGACCCCATGGGTGTGCATACAGGTGACTCAATTACTGTTGCTCCTGCACAAACATTAACAGATAAAGAGTATCAAATTTTACGTAATGTCTCTTTAGCTGTGTTACGAGAGATTGGTGTTGATACTGGCGGTTCAAATGTACAAGTTGCGATTAATCCAGAAGATGGGCGAATGGTGGTGATAGAAATGAACCCAAGGGTTTCTCGTTCATCTGCGCTGGCATCCAAAGCAACAGGTTTCCCTATTGCAAAAGTGGCTGCAAAATTAGCGGTTGGCTATACACTGGATGAACTAAAAAATGAAATTACGGGTGGTGCAACTCCCGCTTCATTTGAGCCAACAATTGATTATGTGGTGACTAAAGTCCCTCGTTTTACCTTTGAAAAATTTCCACAAGCTGATGATCGTTTAACGACCCAAATGAAATCTGTGGGTGAGGTGATGGCGATTGGTCGTACTTTTCAAGAATCATTGCAAAAAGCTTTGCGGGGGTTAGAAATTGGAGTGGATGGCCTAGATGAAATTGTTGATTTAAATGATCCAGATGTAGCAGATATTATGCAGCGTGAAATGCGTCATCCTGGGCCAGAGCGTTTATGGTATGTTGCTGATGCTTTTCGTAGTGGTATGTCATTTGAGGATGTCCATGAAGCAAGCCGAATTGATCCTTGGTTTTTAGCGCAGGTTGAAGATTTAGTGCTGACTGAAAAATCGCTAGCGACTAAAACTTTGGCGACATTAAAAGAAAATGAGTTATTTCGTTTAAAACAGAAAGGTTTTTCAGATGCGCGGTTAGCCAAATTATTAGGGGCTAAACAATCTGAAGTACGTAAACTAAGGCATAAGCAGAATATTCGCCCTGTTTATAAACGTATTGATTCTTGTGCGGCAGAATTTTCCTCAGATACGGCTTATTTGTACTCTACTTATGAGGAAGAGTGTGAGGCACGGGTAACGGATAGAGAAAAAATCATTATCTTAGGTGGGGGCCCAAATCGTATTGGACAAGGAATTGAGTTCGATTACTGTTGTGTTCATGCGGCTCTTGCTCTGCGTGAAGCTGGCTATGAAACTATTATGGTGAACTGTAACCCTGAGACAGTATCAACTGATTTTGATACCTCTGACCGGCTTTATTTTGAATCACTTACTTTTGAAGATGTGTTGGAAATTGTTCAATTGGAAAAGCCTAAAGGCGTTATTGTGCAATATGGTGGACAGACACCATTAAAACTGGCGCGTGATTTAGAAGCGGCAGGTGTGCCAATTATTGGTACCTCACCTGATGCAATTGATTTAGCAGAGGATCGTGAAAGATTTCAGGAATTGCTAAATAAATTAGATTTAAAACAGCCGCCAAATGGTACGGCTCGCTCAATTGAGCAAGCAATAGGTGTGGCTAAAGAGCTTGGTTATCCTTTGGTTGTGCGTCCTTCCTATGTTTTAGGTGGGCGTGGCATGGAAATCGTGTATAACGAGGAAGCATTAACTCGCTATATGAAAGGGGCTATTGGGGTCTCAAATGATGCACCAGTATTATTAGACCGCTTTTTAGATGATGCGATTGAAATGGATGTTGATGCTATTTATGATGGCGAAACTTTATTAATTGGTGGCTTAATGCAGCATGTCGAACAGGCTGGTGTGCATTCTGGTGACTCTGCATGCTCAATTCCACCTTATGATTTAGCTCAACATATTCAAGATGAACTTCGTGTGCAAGTGGGTAAGATGGCAGAGGCATTAGGTGTTCGTGGGTTGATGAATACACAGTTTGCAATACAAGGTGAGAATATTTATGTGCTAGAGGTTAACCCTAGAGCATCAAGAACAGCCCCCTTTGTTTCAAAGGCAACAGGATACCCTTTGGCCAAAATTGCAGCTTTATGTATGGCTGGTAAATCATTAAAAGAACAAGGTTTTACAGAGGAGTGTGTGCCTGATTATTACTCGGTAAAAGAGGCGGTCTTTCCTTTTGTTAAATTTCCAGGTGTTGATCCTTTATTGGGGCCTGAAATGAAATCAACAGGAGAGGTAATGGGCGTTGGCAAAACTTTTGGTGAGGCTTTTGCTAAGTCGCAACGTGCAGCGGGTGTTGATTTAAGTGCAGGAGGAAAAGCCCTTATTAGTATTCGTGAAGCAGATAAACCTAAAGTTGTTGAAGTTGCAGAAATGCTAATTAACAATAATTACCAACTTGTAGCCACAAAAGGAACAGCAAAAATAATTCAACAGGCCGGGCTGGCCTGTGACATAGTGTTTAAGGTTAACCAAGGCCGTCCAAATACTGTTGATATGATTAAAAACGATGAAATTCAATTGATTATTAATACCACAGATGGTGTTAAAGCAATTACCGATTCATTTACTATGCGTAGAGAAGCACTACAGCATCATGTTACGTATTACACTACTATGGCGGGTGCAAAAGCTGCGTGTCACGCATTAGGTGAGTTGGATGCGAGTGATGTCAATTGTTTGCAGGATTTGCATAGTAGTTTACATTAAAAAACAAGGCGAGCTTTGTCTCGTCTTAACAATATAATTAAAAAGGCTGACTTTTGTCAGCCTTTATTATTTGTCCTCAATAGTGGACTAAGAAGATTGGAGATATAGAAATGGTAGATAAAGTCCCTCTTACAGTAGTCGGCGCTAATAAGTTGCGTGAAGAATTAAAAGAATTAAAATCAGTTGTTAGACCCAGTATCGTGAAGGCTATTTCAGAAGCTAGAGCGCATGGTGATCTAAAAGAAAATGCTGAATATCATGCAGCAAAAGAACAGCAAAGTTTTACTGAAGGGCGTATTAGTGATATTGAAGGGAAGTTATCCAATGCTCAGATTATTGATGTAACAACAATTGATGCGGGTGGTAAAGTTATTTTTGGAGCAACTGTAGAAATTGAAGATATTGATACTGAAGAAATTGTTACTTACCAAATTGTAGGGGTTGATGAGGCTGATATTAAAGAATCTCGCATCTCAGTAAGTTCACCCATTGCAAGAGGGCTTATTGGTAAAGAAGTGGAAGACGTGGTGACTATTAAGACGCCGAGTGGCACTAAAGAATATGAAATTCTTTCTATAAAGTATGTTTAAGAGCAGATTCAAAGCACAAGGTTAAAGGGAGAGTAAAGAGCTTTTTAATAGAGCTCTTCTTTGCTTGAGGTGTAAAGGTGATGTTGTAGGGTGGATTAGTGATAGCATACCCACCATTTTTCAAAGGATTGTCGTGTTTGCTTAGGAACGTGCATGGAACAACTTCCCGATTTCTAACTTGTCTTTTTGCTCCAGATGGAATGATCTCATTCGTTGCGTAGCCAGCTATGCGCCTCATGAGAACATTCCATCTGAAACAAAAATCCTACGTTATAATTTCGGGAGGTTATTCCATGCACGTTCCTTAAGCTTATATAGCAGAGGGTTATCTTCTTCTTGGTCCGGTAATCTTTTCTATTTTTTGCTCAGGTTTTTTACGATAAATAACAATAACCTGGCCTATACTTTGTATAAGTTCGGCTTTAGCTTTGGTAATAATTTGCTGTTGAATGATTTTTCTATCATCTCTATCCGCACGAATTTTTATTTTTATAAGTTCGTGAGTGTCTAAAGTAATTTCAATTTCATTGAGTACGGGTTCTTTTAAACCGGCTTGTCCCACAATAATAACAGGTTTTAATATATGGGCCTGAGCCTTAAGTTGCTTTTTTCTGACAGAATTCACACGGTTGTCCTAGTATATAAAATAATATAATTCTACACTACAAACAATATGGCGCGTAGCAAAAGCAGTAATCAATGGATGCAAGAGCATTTTGATGATGAATATGTAAAAAAAGCACAGGCAATGGGTTATCGATCCCGTTCTACCTTTAAACTGGTTGAAATTCAGCAAAAAGATAAAATTATTAAGCCTGGTATGAATATAATTGATTTAGGTGCAGCACCGGGAGGCTGGTCGGACTTTGCCTGTAAAATTGTGGGTAAAAAAAATAAAGTGATTGGTTTGGATTTGCTGGCTATTGATCCTATTGAAGGTGTTGATTTTATTCAAGGTGACTTTAGAGAAAACGATGTTTTAGAGGAGCTAATGCGAGTTTTGGATGGAGCCCCTGTTGACTTGGTCATGTCGGATATGGCGCCAAATATTAGTGGAAATAAGGCGATGGATCAACCGCGTTCTATTTATCTTGCTGAGTTAGCTCTGGATACTGCGCAAACAGTTTTAACAAATGGAGGAACTTTTTTAATTAAAATGTTCCAAGGTACAGGGTTTGATGAATACAAAAAAGGGGTGGCAAAATGCTTTTCAACTGTCGTGATAAGAAAGCCGAAGTCATCAAGACCAAGAAGTAAAGAAGTATATATTTTGGCTAAAGGGTTTAAAAAATAAGATTTGACTCTATATCAATAAAATAATTGCGATTATTCGGGTGCTTATTCCTGATATAATTATTAAGTTTTCAAATTAAGGCCATTCTGGCTTAGGGCGTGTATCTTGAATGATATGATTAAAAATATAATTTTGTGGGTTGTCATCGCTGTTGTATTGATGTCAGTTTTTAATAACTTTGGCTCACGAACTGCTCGTAGTGATGGATCCATTCCTTACTCTCAATTCCTGGACTCAGTAAAAGCAGGGCAGGTTCAGCAAGTGACTATTGATGAGCATAATATCAGAGGAAGAACGCAAAATGGCGAGAAGTTTAAAACCTATGCACCAGAAGATGCTCATTTAGTTGATGATTTGTTAGCTAATGGTGTTGAAATTAAAGCGCAACCACCTGAAGAGCCTTCAATGCTAATGACCTTATTAATGTCATTTGGCCCAATACTATTGCTTATTGCTGTATGGGTATTCTTTATGCGACAAATGCAAGGCGGTGGCGGTGGCGGTCGCGGTGGTGCTATGGGCTTTGGTAAAAGCAAAGCCAGAATGCTTGAGCAAGACCAAAATAAAGTAACTTTTGCTGATGTCGCAGGTTGTGATGAGGCAAAAGAAGAGGTTGAGGAAATGGTTGATTTCCTTAAAGACCCTGCTAAATATCAAAAACTGGGTGGTAGTGTTCCTCGTGGTGCGTTAATGGTTGGCCCCCCTGGAACAGGTAAAACTTTACTGGCTAGAGCGATTGCGGGTGAAGCAAAAGTACCTTTTTTTACTATTTCTGGTTCTGATTTTGTAGAAATGTTCGTAGGTGTTGGTGCCTCACGAGTACGTGATATGTTTGAACAAGCAAAAAAGCACGCACCTTGTATCATCTTTATTGATGAGATTGATGCAGTGGGGCGCTCTCGTGGTGCCGGTCTAGGAGGGGGTAACGATGAGCGTGAACAAACATTAAACCAGTTGCTGGTTGAAATGGATGGTTTTGAAGGTCACGAAGGTATTATTGTTATTGCAGCTACCAACCGTGCAGATGTATTAGATACAGCTTTGTTACGTCCAGGACGTTTTGATAGACAGGTGAATGTAGGTTTACCTGATATTCGTGGTCGAGAACAGATTCTTGCTGTCCATATGAAAAAAGTGCCTGCAGCTGATGATGTTATTGTTAAATATATCGCTCAGGGAACCCCAGGTTTTTCCGGGGCTGATTTAGCTAACTTAATTAATGAAGCAGCACTTTTTGCAGCACGAAATAATAAGCGCACTGTGACTATGGCTGATTTAGAAAAAGCCAAAGATAAGCTAATCATGGGGGTTGAAAAGCACTCTATGGTCATGGATGAAAAAGAAAAGAGAATGACGGCTTATCATGAGTCTGGACATGCCATTGTGGGTAAATTAGTTCCAGAGCATGACCCTGTTTATAAAGTGAGTATTATGCCAAGAGGGCGTGCCTTAGGCGTGACTATGTTCTTGCCAGAAAAAGACCAATACAGTGCCAGTAAACAAAAATTAGATAGTATGATTTCTAGTTTATATGGTGGCCGTATTGCAGAAGAGCAAATATTTGGCTGGGAGCAAGTTTCAACAGGTGCCTCGAACGATATTGAAAGAGCCACTGAATTAGCAAGAAATATGGTAACGAAATGGGGATTATCTCGTCGTTTAGGCCCACTGTCATACGGGGAAGAGGATGGGGAAGTCTTTTTAGGTCACTCTGTTACTCAAAATAAGTCAATTGCAGAAGGTACAGCGGTCACGATTAATGAAGAAGTGAGAAAAATTATTGACCAAAACTATCAGCGTGCTGAACAGATTTTGAAAGATAATGAAGATATTTTACATACTATGGCAGATGCTTTGATGAAATATGAAACCATTGATAAATATCAGCTAGAGGATTTGATGGATAGAAAGCCTGTTAGAGACCCTCAAGGGTGGGATGACACGCCTCCTCCATCGAATAAAACAAAAATTCAGGATGAAACCGATAAGAAAGAAGAAGGAAAAGGTGGCTCTTCAATAGATGGGGCTGCTGAACAAAACTAAGAGGGAATTATAAAAAAAGGAGAGACTTAAAGTCTCTCCTTTTTTTTGACAAAGAATTTACTAAATATTCGGGATTTATGCAGACATGGCAACGATGAAAAAAAAATATTTTGGTACGGATGGAATTAGGGGTGAAGTAGGCAAATATCCTATTACACCTGATTTTATGCTTAAATTGGGCTGGGCAACAGGGCGAGTCTTTGCTGAAGAAGGATATGGTTTTGTTATTGTAGGTAAAGATACTCGGATTTCTGGCTATATGTTTGAGTCCGCGCTTGAGGCAGGTCTATCTGCAGCTGGTGTTGATACTAAACTTCTTGGGCCAATGCCAACTCCTGGGGTTGCTTATTTGACTCTAACATTAAGAGCGAAAGCTGGCATAGTTATCAGCGCCTCTCATAACCCTTATTACGATAACGGAATAAAGTTTTTTTCAGTTGAAGGTAAAAAACTACCGGATGAGCTGGAACATAAGATTGAAAAATATATTGATTCACCTATGACGACAGTCGAGTCAGCAAAATTGGGTAAAGCAAAACGACTTTCAGATGCGGCAGGTCGATATATCGAATTTTGCAAGTCAACAATACCTGCTAATTTTGACTTTAATGGCTTGCGTATTGTGGTGGATTGTGCAAATGGTGCCACCTATCATATTGCACCTCATGTGTTTGAAGAAATTGGTGCGGAAATTGTTACTATTGGTGGTGAGCCAGATGGTTTAAATATTAATGAAGAGTGCGGTGCAACTAAGCCGGAATTATTAGCTGAAAAAGTCATTGAATATCGAGCTGATTTAGGGGTTGCATTAGATGGTGATGGTGACCGTCTTATAATGGTGGATCACAAGGGTGAAGTGGTTGATGGTGATGAGTTAATATATATTATTGCAAAATCACACCAGAATGCTGGCTCTAAAGACAAAACAGTTGTTGGTACGTTAATGACCAATTTAGGTGTGGAACATGCTCTAAAGAAAATAGGTATTAATTTAATACGTGCAAATGTGGGCGACCGTTATGTTATGGAAATGCTGGAGAAGCATAATAGTGTATTAGGTGGAGAGGGGTCTGGTCATATTATTTGTTTAGATAAGACCACAACAGGTGATGGTATAGTTGCTGCACTACAGGTTTTAGCTGAGATTCAGCAAAGTGGAAAAAGCTTGCATGAACTTAAGGCTGGCACTAAAAAATACCCTCAGGTATTGAAAAATATAAGGGTCAACAAAAAAGTCAATATAGATGAGGTTGAGGAAGTTCAGAAGGCAGTGAAGGCTGTCGAAAAAAGCATGGGTAGTAAAGGGCGAGTTCTACTAAGAGCATCAGGAACAGAGCCTTTAATTAGGGTGATGGTTGAAGGTGAAAACTACGATGATGTGCTTAAACATGCCGACCAACTCGTCGATATTGTGAAGAAAGCAATCTAAGCTTGAACTAGAGTGATTTACCCTATATCATAAGCGGTTTAGTTTTTCTTGGAGTATAACATGCGTCAATCTATAGTGATGGGTAACTGGAAAATGAACGGTTCACGTTCAGAAGGGATTGAATTAGCAAATGCAATTATTGCAGGGCTAAATGATGGTGATAAAGGTATTGCTGTTTGTGTTCCTTCAGTTTATTTGTCAGATATTGAAGCGGTAGTAAAAAATACTCCTTTGGCTTTAGGTGGGCAAAATGTAGCTGACCATGAGTCAGGTGCATACACTGGTGAAATATCTGCCTTTATGCTAAAAGAATGTGGTTGTACTTATGCGCTAGTGGGTCACTCAGAAAGACGTACTTACTATGGTGATACCAATGAGTCAGTAGCAGCCCGTTTTTGCCAGGCACAAAAAGAAGGTATAATTCCCGTTCTTTGTATTGGGGAGACATTAGAAGAGCGTGAAAGTGATACTACATTTGCTGTTATTGATGAGCAATTAAATGCTGTAATCCATATGGCTGGTATTGATGCTTTAGCTAATTCTGTTATTGCTTATGAGCCAGTATGGGCAATTGGAACAGGAAAAACAGCATCTGATGAACAAGCACAAGAAGTTCATAAATATATTCGTCAGCAAATTGCAGCAAAAAGCCAGGCAATTGCAGACAATGTCCAAATTGTATACGGGGGCAGTGTTAAACCAGGAAATGCAAAAGCAATTTTTGCAATGCCTGATATTGACGGTGGATTAATTGGTGGTGCTTCATTAGATGCGACATCATTTTTAGCGATTTATAAAGCGATTTAAGTAGAAAAAAGATATGTATCAAGTAATTATAGTTGTTCATGTGTTGTTGGGTCTAGGTGTTATAGGCTTCGTGTTAATCCAGCAAGGTAAAGGTGCTGATGCAGGTGCTGCATTTGGTAGTGCATCTTCTGGGTCCGTTTTTGGTGCGCAAGGAGCATCTTCTTTTCTATCCAGATCCACAGCAGTATTAGCAACTTTATTTTTTGCTACAAGTCTAGGCTTGGCTGTGATGGGTAGTCATCAAGAGGCTAGTATTGATTTGATGGATACGCCAGAAGAAAAAGCAGTAAAAGAAGATGTACCATTGGTTCAGGGTGCTGAAACTGTACCTGCTATAGATGCGCTTCCTGTTATTAAAGAAAAGCTACCCGAAGAGGTTGTCAAAATTCAAAAAGAAATAGATACAATGGCGAATACAGTAAAATTAGAAACAGATAAACTTGCTAATACAGTAAAAACTGAAGTAGCAAAGTAAATTTGAGTAAATATCCTGATAAAATGCCGGTGTGGTGAAATTGGTAGACACGCCATCTTGAGGGGGTGGTGGACTTTGTCCGTGCCGGTTCAACTCCGGCCATCGGCACCAGAACGAAGTACAAGGAAGTACAAAAGCTCAGCTCTGATCAAGGAGGTGGGCTTTTTTATGTTCATAGAAGTACAATAAGGTTCAACTTGGCTCTTTTGAAAATCAAGTGGGTAAGTGTCAGGTTTCACAATGTTATACCATGATTTTTTAAAAGGCCAGCTCGAAACATATCGGGTGATTTTATAAAAATATCTGGATTTATTCTATACCAACATTCGACAGCTTCAAAGGGCGTTCTAACCTTTAATTCTCTTTTTAAGCTACCATGCCTTCGGTTAAGGTTGTAATACACTAAGA
>JAJRUF010000059.1 GCA_024277935.1 Gammaproteobacteria bacterium | reverse complement strand
TTTATTGAAGCATCTGTTTGAATAAAATCTTCATAGCCTTCAATTCCTAACCCTGCTCTGCCCAATGCACTCACAATACCGGAGGTAACGGTTTGCCCCAAGCCAAAAGGGTTCCCTATTGCAACAACAAAATCACCTACTTTTAATTTATTTGAATTAGCAATAGGCAGTTCAGTCAAATTGTCAGCAGGGATTTGAAGAACAGCGACATCCGCTTCAGGATCAGTCCCTAACAAAGTTGCACTTAAATGTCGCCCATCATTTAAGATCACCATTATTTTGTCTGCTTTATCAATGACATGGTTATTAGTTAAAACATATCCTTTCTCTTTATCAACAATAACCCCCGACCCTAAACTATTTTTCTGTTGTTGTTGCCTCGGCATTTTAAAAAAATGCCTAAAAAATGGATCGCGCATCAAGGGGCTATCTCTGACCTGAACATTTTTTGTCGTTGATATATTCACTACGGCCGGCATGCTTTTTTCCAGCATAGGAGCCAAAGAAGGTAAAGCTTGTCCACCTACACTGGTAGGTAAGCCAGCATAAGCCAGCTTTAAGTTAGAAAAGCAAAGTAAAAGTACTAAAAATACATTTAAAAACTTAAAACTTTTTTTCTGCATAATATTTCCATGGTTAATTTTTGAGACATAGACAACAATAACAAGCAAATGTTTAATCTACTATAATAATAGATCAACTGGCGATATATATAGTCTCTTGAAGCAGATCTATAATATGATTATTGCGTGAACTATAACCATGCTTTAAGATACTATTAAAGAAACTTAAATTATCTCATATTTAACACAGACTATTTGTTATGGACTGAATATGAAATAAAACTGGCAAAAGGCCAAGCGAGTTCTCGAAGCTATTTCGAAAACACTCTTTATTAATAAGCGTTAGGCACAGCTACTTTTAAATGACTGTAGACACCCAATCAAAAGATGGACAAGCTATCCGCCAACTGATTCCATTATCAACCATTCCGACTGAGCAATTTGAGTTTATTTGTAACAATTTGTCCACTGAAACTGCTAAACCTAATACTTTTTTATTTAAAAAAAATGATACTGATAATAAACTCATTTATTTGATCGAAGGTTCAGTCAGCCTTCAATCTGACAGTATTATTGTAGAAAGCATTAGCTCAGAAAGCGAGTCAGCAAGATTTGCTCTAGCTCACCAAATACCTAGAAAAATCGATGCCCTCGCTTTAACTAAAGTTACTTTTATAAAGCTAGATCCGAGTACACTCAATACTCAAGCAAGTATTTCTCTCGAACAACAGGAAAATAGTTATATGGTCACTGACGAGCCAGAAGAATTAGAAAGCGAAAATGGCGACTGGATGACAACATTATTAAAGTCCCCCATTTTTAGGGCGTTACCTCCTGCCAACTTACAACAAATAGCAATGTCACTGACAGAAGTTAATTATCAAAAAGGGGACTTTATTATTAAGCAAGGTGACCCCGGTGATTTTTACTATTTAATAAAAAAAGGTCATTGCTTAATATCTCGTAAACCTTCTGCTAACGCTAAGGAAATTAAACTTGCTCAATTACGCACTCAAGATACCTTTGGCGAAGACTCTTTACTTTCTGGAGAACCCAGAAATGTATCAGTTACTGCGCTAACTGACGTTTCTTTAGTTCAACTCAGTAAAGAAAAATTTATATCACTTATCAAAGAACCCTCGCTTAAATTTATTGAGCCCACTCAAATCTCAGAAGAGTTGGTTAAAGGTACTATTTTAATTGATGTCCGCCCTCCAGATGAATACAACAAGTGCCATTTAGCACGGAGTATTAACACCCCTTTCTTCTCACTTAGGATGCACATTAAGTCTCTTGATAAAAGAAAACCTATCATTGTTATCTGTAGTAATGGTAAAAC
This sequence comes from Gammaproteobacteria bacterium, assembly GCA_024277935.1. Lineage (GTDB taxonomy): Bacteria > Pseudomonadota > Gammaproteobacteria > Methylococcales > Methylomonadaceae > QPIN01. Next base: position 11,908 of record JAJRUF010000059.1, on the reverse strand, counting down.
CAGTGAGGCAGCTGCATTTTTACTTCTACGTAATAAATTTTCAGCCATGATTGTTGCGGGGGGGATAGAAAGTATTCCCACTGATAAACTAGAAACTGCGGCAACATTCAATATTGACAACGATACTAACTCACCAGCAACAGCCGGTACAGTTATTGGTGCAAAAGACCCTGCGCCACTTACGCTATCAAGTCTTGAATTGGAAGATTCTAAAACAAAAACAGACTTCTCGCTAGATAAAGAAAACAAACAGTTAAAAGCTACTATTCAGTTACTTAAAGAGGAAAAAGAGACTTTGGAGAAAAAGTATCGTCTGCTATATAAACAGACTGAAAAATTAAAAGCGGTTTTGGATGCTTTAAAAAACAATAGCAGATAGCTATTGCAACAATTGAGTTATTAAGCTTTCTTTACTGAGCTCAATGGTTTGAACTCAGTAAAGTTATAATCTTTATTTAATTTTAGCTTCTTTGTACATAACATGCTTACGAGCAACAGGATCATATTTTTTGATCTCCATTTTCTCTGGCATCGTTCTTTTGTTTTTAGTTGTGGTATAAAAGTGACCGTTACCTTCACTCGATACTAATTTAATTTTATCACGCATTATTTATCTCCTTAAACTTTTTGGCCAGATTTACGGATATCCGCAAGCACGACATCAATGCCTTTTTTATCAATGATACGCATACCTTTAGCAGAAACTCTTAGGCGAACCCATTTGTTTTCACTTTCCACCCAAAACCTATGGTGGTGAAGATTAGGATTAAAACGTCTTTTTGTTCTATTATTTGCGTGCGATACGTTGTTTCCAGAAACAGGACGCTTACCTGTTACTTGACATATTTTGACATAATTACCTCTGCCGTGCCTATTTTTGAAAGTTAGCCCACCTTTATACCAAAATTTCTTTTTAAGGTAAATAACATTGTTAAAATAAATTTGATAGAATCATCATATTCATAAAATTATCTGGGCAATTCAATGACAATTAAACTTGGCATGGTGATGGATTCCATCGACCACATTAACATAAATAAAGATACTAGCTTTGCTATGTTATTAGAGGCCCAGTCTCGCGGTTGGGAGCTTCATTATATGGAGCTTAACGACTTATATTTAAGCAATGGCAAGCCATATGCCCACACCCGTACATTAAAAGTCCAGCGAGAAATAAAAAAGTGGTATCAGGTTATTGAGGAGCACGACATCCCTCTAGAAAGACTCGATACTATCATTATGCGTAAAGATCCACCTTTTGACTCAGAATATGTTTATGCAACGCATATTTTAGAACAGGCTGAGTCTTTAGGCTGTTACGTTGTCAATAAGCCTCAATCCCTTAGAGATGCCAATGAAAAACTGTTTACCTCTTGGTTTCCTCAATGCTGTGCTGATAGCTTAGTAGCCAGAGACCCCAAGCGTTTCAAGTCTTTTCTAAAACAACATAAAGAAATGATTTTAAAGCCTTTAGATGGCATGGGAGGCACTTCTATTTTTCATATTCGTGAAAACGACCCTAATCTTAATGTGGTGCTTGAATTAATGACAGAGTATTCAACTCGCTACATTATGGCTCAACGTTATATCCCTGAAATAAAACAAGGTGACAAACGCATTCTGTTGATTAATGGTGAGCCCATCCCTTATGCGTTAGCACGTATTCCTAGCAACGGAGAAACCCGAGGAAACCTTGCGGCAGGAGGAACAGCTGAAGGCAGAGAGCTTACAGAGCGTGACTTATGGATAGCCAAACAGGTCGGGGCCACCTTAAAAAATAAAGGCTTAGTTTTTGTCGGTATTGATGTTATTGGCGACTATTTAACTGAAATTAATGTGACTAGCCCAACCTGTGTACAAGAATTAGATGCTCAATTTGGCCTTAATATCAGCGGCCAATTGATGGATCATATTGAAAACACTTTAGCTAAGTCGTAAAATTTTATAATGACTTCATCTTCATCCTTATTATCTCCGCCAAGCATTTCATCAAGCGACACGCTATTGATTGCTTTATTTTTGGCTGCGATTATTCATGCTTTTATTTTATTAGGCATTAACTTTACAATTCCTCACCCAGCAAAAATACATAAGCAAATAGAAATAACCCTGGCGAGTATGCCAACTAAAAAAGCACCTAAAAAAGCCAACTTTTTAGCGCAAGAAAATCAAATAGGTGCAGGGAATAAAAAACTTAAGCCCACGCCACCTAAACAAAAGTTACCCAGTCAAGGTCGTAGTCATAATAAACCACCTCGCCAACACAAGAGCCAAATAACCAGTAGACCTAAGGCCAAACAAAAGCTTATTACCCAGCAAAAAGCTAAACAAAAAATTGTTAGCGCCAAGAAACAGCAAACTACCCCTGTTATTAAACGTCAAAAATTATCAGCAGAAGCATTACGCTACCAAATTGCTCAACTAGGTGCCAAAATTCGACATAGCCAACAATCTTCAGAGCTATCAAAAATTAAATTTGTTAACTCTGTAAGTACCCATAAATACATTGCAGCTCAATATGTTTCTGACTGGGAGCAAAAAATTGAAAAAGTAGGTAACCTTAATTACCCAGAAGTAGCTAGAAAAAAGGGCTTTTCTGCCACCTTAACAACCGATGTTGGTATATACCCTAATGGTTCTATTTATAGTATTCGCATTACGCGCTCATCAGGTATTAAAGCTCTTGATGATGCCGCTAAACGCATCATCAGACTTAGCGCACCTTTTGCGACCTTACCCAAAGAATTACTTCAAGAACTTGATGTTTTAGTTATTACTAGAGTCTGGAGATTTTCTGATGAAACAGGCATAACAACCCGATAAAATTACTTATGACAACTTCTCAATACCTAAATAATCAACTTTTAATCGCTATGCCAGCATTAGCCGACTCTAATTTTTCTCATACGGTTAGTTATTTATGCCAGCACAATCAGGATGGTGCATTAGCCATTATTATTAATAGGCCTACGGGAATGACATTCGCCAATATATTTGAGCAAATGGGTATTAAAACGACTGATGAGAAAATATCACAAACACCTGTTTTTTTAGGTGGCCCAGTACAACAAGAAAGGGGCTTTATTATTCACACGAATACGGCTAATGAATGGGATTCTTCCATTCCCGTCTCTGAAGATATTTCGTTAACCAGTTCACGGGATATTTTAGAGGCTATTGCTAACAATGCTGGGCCAGAACATTACCTAGTTGCTTTGGGCTATGCAGGCTGGGGCGAGGGACAGTTAGAACAAGAAATTCTTAGTAATGCCTGGCTAAATACCCCTTTCCAACATGATATTTTATTTAATACGCCAGTCAAACAACGATGGGGCGTAGCAGCTAATCAATTAGGTATTGATATTAATAAGCTTACTTCAGTAGCAGGGCATGGCTAACATGTTAAAAAAAGATCCACTAGCCGCCAAGCTAAATGCAGATACTTATCTTGGCTTTGATTTTGGCAATAAAAAAATTGGTACGGCAGTGGGGCAAACAACAACCGTCATTGCCAGCCCATTAAAAACAATTCGTTCAATTAAGCAACAACCTAACTGGGAATTAATTTCTCAGCTTATCGCCGAATGGAATCCTGCAGGTCTTATTGTCGGTATTTCCAGGCAAGCAGATGGCTCGGACAACATAATTACCCCAAGAATGCGTAAGTTTTGTTGTCAATTAGAAGGACGCTACAATATACCGGTACACAAAATTGATGAAGCCTTCTCAACTTTTGAAGCAAAACAAATGCTATATGACGACTTAAAAGTGAGTGCAGCTAAACTTTGGGACGTTCAGGATCAACTTGCCGCTCAACTTATTTTACAAAGCTGGTTAAATTTAAAAACCTCATGACAAATAACAACCTTGAAATATCATCACTCCTCGCTAAACTGGAAGCAGAGCTTAAAGTACTAATTTTAAAAAAAGGACTAAAAAACCCTTTAATGATAGGTATTCATAGCGGCGGTGTTTGGGTTGCAGAACAACTGCACCAACGCCTAAAGATACAGGAACCCTTAGCCCTAATGGATATTGCCTTTTATCGTGATGATTTTTCACAAATAGGTTTACACCCAAAAGTAAAACCCTGCCAGTTACCCTCGGATATGGAAGGGCGTGATATTATTCTGATAGATGATGTGTTTTATACTGGCAGAACAATAAGAGCGGCTTTAAATGAAATATTTGATTTTGGTCGTCCCAATAAAGTTATATTAGGGGTGCTTATTGAACGAGACGGCAGGCAAATTCCATTACAGCCAGACTGCACAGGTTGCTCTATCATCTTACCGATAGGACAAAGAATAAAACTAACCGGGCCAACCCCTTTAAGCATTGATATTCAAACTATAAATACTGATAAAACGGCTGCCTAGATATGAAAAATCTGCAACTTACTACTGAGGGCAAGCTCAAACACTTTCTAAGCATTGATGGACTCAGTAAAGAAATATTGACAGAAATACTGGATACTGCAGAATCATTTTCCAGCATGTCAGAAAAACAAGTTAAAAAAGTCCCTCTATTACGAGGAAAAACTATTGTAAACCTGTTTTTTGAGAACAGCACCAGAACACGTACAACCTTCGAGCTAGCAGCAACGCGGCTTTCTGCTGATGTACTCAGCATGAATATTGCAACCTCCTCTACGTCAAAAGGGGAAAGTTTATTGGATACCATCCGCAACCTTGAAGCCATGCATGTCGATATGTTTGTAGTGAGACATGCAATTAGTGGCGCAGGACATTTTATTGCCCAAAATACAGCTCCTCATATCAGTGTTATTAATGCAGGTGATGGTCAACATGCTCATCCTACACAAGCCATGCTGGATATGTTTACCATTCGTCAGCATAAGCATGACTTTAGCCCGTTAAAAGTCGCTATTATTGGTGATATTTTACATTCCCGAGTAGCCCGCTCACAAATACAGGCTCTCAATACACTGGGAACCCAAGAAATCAGAGTGATTGCCCCTAAAACATTGCTGCCTTCCCATGTTGAAAGTTTAGGGGTTACTGCTTTTAATTCCATCGAAGAAGGACTTGAAGATGTTGATGTTATCATTATGCTTCGATTACAAAAGGAACGAATGACTTCTGCGCTGTTACCCACAGAAAGAGAATACTTTAAATGTTTTGGACTGACTGAAGAAAGGCTAAAGTTTGCTAAAATCAATGCCATTGTTATGCACCCGGGCCCAATCAATAGAGGTGTAGAAATCGCATCAAGTATTGCAGATGGCCCACAATCCGTGATTCTTCAACAAGTCAGTAACGGCATTATTATCCGTATGGCGATTATGTCTCTCACTTTACAAAATAATGGAGAGGCAGTATGAAAAAAATCTTAATCTCTAATGGTCATATTATTGACCCTGCAAATAAAATTGACCAAGTAGGCTCTGTCTATATAGCAGAGGGAAAAATACTTGCTGTTAATGAACACATTTCTGACTTTACCCCCGACTTAAGCATTGATGCCAAAGACAATATTGTTTGCCCTGGCTTTATTGATCTAAGCGTTAGACTTCGTGACCCAGGGCAATCATACAAAGGCACCATTTTAAGTGAAACCACAGCAGCAGCTAGCGCAGGGGTTACATCACTCTGTCTGCCTCCCGATACCAGCCCGGTTATTGATACCCAGGCAGTTACAGAGTTAATTGCCGACAAAGCCGAAAAAGCCAGTTACCCTCAAGTCTATCCTATTGGTGCTTTAACTCATCAATTGGCCGGCGTTGAACTTAGCTCAATGTTTGCACTAAAGCAAGCGGGCTGTATTGCCGTTAGTAATGCCACAGTTCCATTAACCAGCTTATTGGTTTTGCGTCGTGCCATGGAATACGCCAGCAGCCATGACTTATTAGTCATGTACCATCCGGATATTCCATCACTCAGTAAAAACGGCTGTGTTCATGAAGGCGTGTTTTCCACTCGTTATGGCTTACCAGCCATCCCTGAGGCCTCAGAATCTATCGCTGTGGCACAGTGCCTGGAATTAGCTGAACTAACAGGCTGCCGCCTACACTTCAGCCAAATCAGTAGCAGACGTTCAGCCATTAAAATTCAGCAAGCAAAAAAATATGGACTTAAAGTTTCGGCAGACGTTGCCATCCACCAGTTACATTTAACCGAAGATGATATTGAGCCTTTTAATAGCTCTTTTCATGTTTTACCCCCCTTTCGTAGCAAAAAAGACCAAAAAAGCTTAAGAGAAAACCTAGCTAATGGTGCGATTGATATTATCTGTTCTGACCACCAACCTCACGATATAGATGCAAAACTGGGGGCCTTTCCTGAAACAGAGCCCGGCATATCCTCCCTGGAAACATTACTCCCTTTAACCTTACGTTTAATTGAAGATAATGCTATCACCCTTAACCAAGGCATTGCAGCACTTACCCAAAACCCTGCAAAAACTTTAGGTATCAATAGTGGAGCCCTTAGCTTAGGGTTTTCAGCAGACATCTGTATTTTTGACCCAAACCTTAGCTGGACAGTTAATCAGGATAACTGGAAAAGTGCTGGGCACAATACACCTTATTGGGGGCAATCCTTAAAAGGCCGAGTAACCCATACCTTACAGGCAGGAAGTATTATTTATACACTATAGAGATACTTCAAAAACTAAGCACAAAAAGAGCATCATCATGAATTGTAAAAATAATATCAATAATAATATAGAAGACCTTCAAGAAGCACAATCATGGCGTATCTTTAGGATTATTAGTGAATTTACCGAAGGCTTTGAGCGGCTCTCAGGTCTATGCGATGCAATTTCTATTTTTGGTTCAGCAAGACTATCCTCAGAACATCCGCATTACAAAAAAACAGTTGAACTAGCTGAATTATTAGCTAAAAACGACTTTGTGATTATTAGCGGCGGTGGCCCAGGCCTTATGGAAGCGGCAAATAAAGGTGCGTACACACAAAAACAACTTTCTATTGGTCTGAACATAACCCTTCCTAAAGAACAAAATCCTAACCCCTACCAGGATATTTCTTTAGACTTCCGTTATTTCTTTGTCCGTAAAGTGATGTTTGTGAAATACTCAATAGGCTATGTTTGTATGCCAGGAGGTTTTGGCACCTTAGATGAATTTTTTGAAGCGCTAACCTTAATGCAAACTAACAAAATTTACCCTATTCCATTAATTTTATATGGTTCTGATTTTTGGCAAGGTCTTATCGGTTGGATGGAAACGACATTAGTTAAGCAAGGTACCATTTCTAAACAGGACTTGGACTTAATTACTATAAGCGATGACCCAGAGGAGATCTTACAGATTATGCTACGTCACCGTGAATGGAAAAACCAACAGCGCAAAAATCAAGAAAAATAGTTCCCCCCTAGACTGTCGAAGCAGGTTATTCCATAAATTTTCACTGGATTTAATAAAAAACAATTTTAATCAATAAAAACAATGTCTAACATATATTTTATAAAAAGTGGGAGGGATAAAACAGAAAAAAGTTTTTTTGATGATTTTAAAAACCTTAAATTCACTCTAAGGATCGTGTATGGAATAACTTCCCGAAGTTATAACGTAGGATTTTTGTTTCAGGTGAAATGATCTCATGAGGCGCATAGCAAGCTACGCAACGAATGAGATCATTTCACCTAGAGCAAAAAGACAAGTTAGAAACCGGGAAGTTATTTCATGCACGTTCCTAAGCCATTAGATTTGACCAACTACCTTTTCTTTCTTCTTCCTATAACTAAAATCAAACTGGCTACTGACCCTTTGATACCTAGCGTCGGCTAAAGCTAATAAGCATAACTAAGCTAGAGCTAAATAAAAGAAAAGCGGCTGGAGTGGGTACTGAGCTAACTTGAGCAACAGTTGTACTTAAGGAGCTAATAACCAAATCAGCCTCTAGGCCGCCTACTATTTGCAACGAAATATCATTAATTTGTTGAAAGTCTATGCCTACAAAAGAAGAAAACGTAATATTTTGAATTCCTTGTCCCGCATTAAATAAGGTGAAAGATGCATGGTTGTTTGCACTATCAGACACAGACAAAATAAAATCTGAATTTTGCAGGTCATTACTGTAAATATCTAAAGCAAAAGCATTATTAAAAACGTTTTCTACTAGATCCACGCCAACGGAGCTTGCCCACGAAATTGTACTGGTGGCACTAGATTGGGCATCAGTACTCAGCGCATAAAATCCTAAAGGTGCAATAATATCCGCTTTAGCGTTGCGTCCTTGTTTGGTAATGCTAACAGACCTAGCTCCCCCGAAAGCTGAGAGAGAGGGTTGATAACTATTCAATGTGTCAGCGACAAGATGCATTGAACCATCAGAAAAGTCATCAATAAGCGTTGCATGAACTGAACTTGATATAAAGCTCGTCACCAATGTAAAAGCTAAAATATATATATTCATCTTTAAATCCTCTGTTTAAAATTAAACGGTTACACGACGATTAAAGCCAAAAGCAACTAAGCCCATGCTCAATAAAATTAAAACTGAAGGTGTAGGGACAGTACTTATTGAGTTAAGTGTCAGGTCGGAAGCTACATCTCCCACAATTTTTAGTGAAATATCTGTAATTTGAAGAAAATTAATGTTTGATGAAAATAAAGATAAAGCAATAAACTGAAGGCCTGTGCCTGCCCCTGATAAAGTATAGCTATCAGTATTATTCAATACATCAGTAACCGATAGAATAAAATCTATACTTCCTTGGTCGATACTGAGGATATCTAGAGCAAAATTTGTTGTGCTTCTTCCTTCAACCAAGTCAACACCTGTATTGGAGTGCCAAGAGATAGTGCTTGTAGCACTTGTTAAGGCATCTGCACTATGCGCATAAATTCCTGGCGGTGCAATAATATTTGCACTAGCAGTTAAGAGTCCACTTTTAGATAGAATTATTGTGCGGCCACCGCCAAAAGCAGATATATTGGTAATTGTTGAGGCTGAATTACTTCCAGAGAGCGGGGGGTAGCCGACACTGATATTCATTGATTCTTCAGTAAAATCATCAATCATAGCGGCATTAGCAATGTTTGAAGTTGCTGCTATAAGAAATGAAAGTGCTAAAATATATTTATTCATTTGTAAGTCTCTGTTAAAACTAAAAAGTCCTTACGGTGGATTCCGTAAATAAATACGGCCCAGCTATCTCTTAAATAATCAAGAGACCTGAAGCTTTCCGGCCCTGCTTTACAACAGGTGTGGCATTAAGATCTTAAAATATTCACAATCTTAACCTCTGTATAGCAAACTTGAGGCCAACTGTTTGAGGCCTTGAAAAACAACAATGCTCAGTTAGAATAATACGTATAGACTGACAAAATTGTCAGATTTTTGGACAGTTATGGCATGTCACCCTTTGACATATTAGTTTTGCAAATGGAAATCTACCTTATATGCTTGAAAATTCAATTTCATTAGAATCTCTATTAGAGACGCATGAGTTACCCTTTGTAATCATTGATGCGGCTCTCACAGTTGTAGGGCTTAATAAAGCGTGGGAGAAACGGCATAATATTTGCAAAGAAGAATCAATTGGAAAAGCTTGTTGTAAAAATGCACCCAACTGTAGACATGCTGAGTTATTTAAAACATTGGAGCCTTATATATCTACAGAAGTCATAAATGAAGAAATTCAGCAAACAGTCCGAGGTTATCCATTGCTAGACCATGATGGCACGGTCTATTTGGGGGAAACTATTACTCAGAGTCATGTTTTATTAAATGCAAATGATAGGAATAAAATGGTGGGCTCTAGTGCTGCTTTTAGCCAGTATAAGAATAAGCTATTAAAAGCTGCAAAAACGCAAGCAGCCACTTTTTTACAGGGAAATACGGGGACAGGTAAAGAATTAGCGGCTGAATTTATTCATAGCCATTCCAAACGGGCGGCGCAAGAGTTCGTAGTGGTTGATTGTACGGTTTTAACGGAAGCCTTATTCGAAAGTGAATTGTTTGGCCATGAAAAAGGGGCTTTTACAGGCGCAACAGCTGTAAAAAAGGGCTTATTTGAACTGGCCGATCAAGGCACTTTATTTTTGGATGAAATAGGTGAGCTACCTTTGTCACAACAGCCAAAATTACTTAGAGCTATAGAAACTGGGCAGTTCCGGCGTGTTGGAAGTACCACGACGTTAACATCAGACGTTCGTATTATTAGTGCAACACATAGGAATTTGCCACAAATGGTTAAGGTCGGAGAGTTTAGAGAAGATTTATTTTATCGAATATCTGTTTTTCCTGTTCAAGTCCCAACTTTAGCTGAACGTTTACAAGATATCCCTGAAATCACTGATTATCTTTTGAAACAGCAGGGGCAAAGAGATGGCGAGCAATACAGTATGAGTAAAGAGGCACTGATAAAACTATTAAAACATCAATGGCCAGGTAATATTAGAGAATTAAAAAACTGTTTACAACTTGCTTGTAGCCTATGCGATATGCAATATATAACTGAAGAAGATATTAGCTATATGGGGCTGGTTTCAGAGCAAAAGCCTTTGCTGGAGTCACCAGCGGTAACTTCTGTAAAAGCCAGTCCTTTGCAACAAATGGAAAGTGATATTATTCAGGCACTTTTGCAAAAGCATCAAGGTAATCGAAAGCTTGTCGCGGCTGAAATGGATATCAGTGAGCGAACACTTTATCGTAAATTAAAACGTTTTGAATTAAATTAAGTAGATTGGAAATATGAAACCTTCATTAATAAACTGGACTTTCAGTTGTATAGATTCAGGGAATGCCTTAACTGAGCCTCCAAATGATTTAACAGCCAGGGTAAATAAAATTCAGGAGTTACCGCCTTTACCAGGTATTGCTGCAAAAATCATGAAGCTTGCTACGGATCCTTTGGCAGATGCAAAAAGATTAGCAGATATTGTTGAAATGGATCCTTTGTTAACAACGCAAGTTATTCGTTGGGCTAGTTCTTCATTTTATGGGTATAAAGGTGAAATCAGTCGTGTTCAAGATGCTATTAGTCGAGTGCTTGGCTATCAGTTTGTATTTGACCTTGTTCTGGGTTTGTCCGCATTATCCCCTTTAAAAGCACCCCCAGAGGGTATTATAGGCATTCGTGCTTTTTGGATGCATGCTCTGGCAAGTACGCGTTTAATGAGTGAGTTAAATGCTTTGTTTCCCTTTGAGCAAAGAATAGAGACACAAACAGTATTTTTTGTAGCCTTAATGCATAATATAGGCTTTCCTGTTTTAGGGGATCAGTTTGAAGATGAATTTAATATATTATCTCATTTAATCACAGCAAACCCGAGTTTAAGCCTTCCTAAGCTAGAAAAATTTGCTTTTGGGGTTGATCACTGTGAACTAGGTTATTGGCTATTAAAAAACTGGAATATGCCTTCCGCTGTAGTTGATGTTGTTTATCATCACCATAATCCACACTATAGAGGAGAGAATTACCAACTAAATTTACTCACTTTTTTAACTGACAGCTTATTAGCCTCCATAAATATAGGTGATGCTCATAATGAAACAGAATATGAGAATATTTATAAGGAGTTGAATTTAAATGCGACGGAAGTTAATGAGGTGTTTGAAAAAGTACAAAGTCAGTTGGGGGATATTAAAGAGATGGTGAAAATATGCATGAATACAACTAATTAAAAAAATCACTCCCAATACCTTACTGCTGGTATGTTAAATAAAAATCCTTCGAAACCTGGGTGCATTATTTATTATTGATTCCTTAGTCGATTGTAGAGCGGACTTTAGTCCCAATAACTCAAAAATACTGTTAATGGCGAACTAAGGAACCCGCATGAAACAACTTCCCGATTTCTAACTTGTCTTTTTGCTCCAGATGGAATGATCTCATTCGTTGCGTAGCTTGCTATGCGCCTCATGAGATCATTCCACCTGAAACAAAAATCCTACGTTATAATTTCGGGAAGTTATTC
>JAJRUF010000058.1 GCA_024277935.1 Gammaproteobacteria bacterium | reverse complement strand
GTCAACATCGAGTAATAGCTGTTGAACTATATTTTGAGCATTGGAGATATATTGATGCATGGCTGTGTTTTTAAGACCCGCTATAAAATTCTTATCGTAACCCGCACCAAACATTTTATTAAGAGCTTGAGACAAGCTATCTTTTACACTTAACCCAGCATCAATAACTTTTGTTACACGCTCTAAATGATTATCCCAATGCTCAGGCATTGAATAAAGATCATAAACTCGTCCAGTAATGGAGCCTTGATCGGCAATATTTCCACCAATTAATAAGTTTACTTTTTTTCCCACTGCCAATTTTCTATATTGGCGAACTATAAACGCAGGTGTTGATAAACTTTTCTCTGTTTCCTGACTTAACACATAGGCAGAAAAATTTTGCCAGCTCTGCCAATTTTGATCCCGGGCACAAACGGGAAATTCACCCTCTTCTTTGGTGATGGTAGGCGTATAAGGATGAGGCCACCATTTGGCATTGCCATCTCTACCTTTTTTAGTTGAGCCATAGCTGCCCGTGTACTTTAGTCGAATAAATTCTTTTACGGATTGAGAGGCTTCATGCCCACAGACATCACAAACACAAGGTTCATCCAACACTGGAAAATCTATGTGATAGGCTAAAGCAAATAAACCTCGCTCTAAACCTATTTGATGTGCAAAATAAATATCACCCTGAATCGGGTCTTGCCACATAAGTGCGTTATTAGGACTCTTTATTTCTCGTTCATTATTAAAATAATCAACGGCTATGGTATTGGCTAAAATCGTTGTTTTTAAATCCTGACCTGCAATCAAGGTAGATATTGCACCGCCGCCGCGAATACCAGTAGCTCCTGTTGGACCAAAGCACTCACCTTTTATATTCATGTGCAGGTTGTAATTCAACACATGAGTACAATCAGGACAGATAACATCTGCCTGTGTTGTTTCTGAGAACAACCCCAGTGCATTAGGTGATGTACCACATTCAATACCTGAGAGCATTTTGGTAATTGGTGCATCTGCACTTTTGCCACCTTGTGGCATGGCTGATCGCATAAAACAGATTTCATCAAACCATTGCAAATCAACTTTTTCCAATGCTTGATCATATTGCGCTTCAGTGACTCCCTGTTTTAAATAGCTTTTTAACACCTCTAATGTTGGCTTTAAAACCACGGTACTTAAAGAGGCAAGCATTTGTAACATAGCCAGTTGTGTTTCATCAAAAGCATATTGCAATTGATAATCTTCTGGTGAAGTTAGTAAGGTTTTTAAAGAAACCTTACCTGTGATAGTCGAAATAAAATCATCCGTTAGTAGATTCATGTTTCATCTCCCCGTGTAGCACAGACATAAACCAAGCGCATTGCCATTTTTCTAGGGCTACTTGTGGTTAAATCTCTAACTTGTAATGTTGCAATTTGATTTTCGGCAGTAACATCACTGAAGATCTGACCGGCACATCCTGTCGCTTTTAATGCATTTGCAGGGTTGTTATTTTCAACCACGCTATCGAATAATGGACGCGTTAGCGGACACGATTTACGTCCTTGAAATAATGTAAAAATGGGGGCTTGCACTTTTGCACTTAACAACGTAATCGTTTCTTCATCGCCAGTAATAGCAAAAGAATGCTCACTATCACACCAGTATTCACGATAAGTAGGTTTCGTCCCTTTTTGAATCTTACCCATCGGACTGCGAAAGTTTTGTACGGTATGGTAATCGACTATTTTCTGTCCCGTATTATTCACTTGTACGGCAATTCTGAGCTTATTAGACAGCGCATATAGTTGCTTATGATTTTCTCGCGTTATTCCTAAAGCAGCACCTAATAAACCGATGACCGCTGAACGCGTCGGAAAATGATTTATCTTCCGATGCACATCAAAGGTTTGCAAACCGTAAGCCGACATGCCTTCAGTTTTTAGTATTAAGGTTTTCATGCCTATTCCTTTAGTCTGCAAAAACAAGTTCACTCAATTTGTTCACCAATTTTATTTGCTCACTATTGGTAGTATCGGTCATATCAAATGCAAGTGCTTGTGAATTCAGTTCATAGCCTGCCACTATCTTTTCGTAGTGATTAACTAAACTTTGGATTGATTTTTCCATCACTTCAGTATTATTTTTAATGCCTTTTCTAAAGGCATTCGCTAATGATAAAGGTTGATCGGATTGAGCAACTAAAACGAAATCAGCATGATTGTGTGCGGCAAAGGTTTTTTGTTTTGCCGAAGGTGAAACCTGAGCAAAACAGCGAATAATGGTATGAATAATAGCGGTTAATTCTTGTTTGGATTTCTGGGTATTTTTTGCCAATAAATCAACATTGATAGACGCATATCGATAAAAGACACCCGAACTAAATTCAGTGGTGCCGATATGCCCAGAACCTTGCTCAGCTAAATCATCACAAGCGGTAAACCAATCGACTTCTATATCTGCACTATGGGTGGTTAAACTATGTGCAACACTCATTGCCGCTTCGACATTACGTTCATAGCAATTTGTATCCATACGACCAGATAATGCAATATCAATTCTAGAGCGAACCGATGGAAGTAGTTTATGTATTTTTTCTACTGCCTTTTTAAATTTTTCTTTTTCCGCTTTTTTTGCCCCTTTTTCTAAACCTGCGGTTATTAGGTCAAATGCTTCTGGGCTCTCTTGACGTGCTAGTATTATTAACTCTCTAATTTCGCTAACTGAATATGGCTGAACGGATTTAAAAACACGAATTTTCTCTCCAGTTTTAACCTTAATATTATTTCCATTTTCATCAGTACTATCAATTTCTTCATCATCCATCTTGATATTTGACTCTAAATTTTTAGGCTTATATGCCAGCATTGTTATAACAGCATCAATAGTTGCTAAATCTTCATTATCTATTTTCTCCTTTAATACATAAATAAGATCATCAACAAGGCGTGTTCGAATTGAAATTTCATCAACAGTTTTTTTGTAAATTTCACTTTGCCGAATAGCCCTTTTTAAACATTGGCTGGAAATTCTACTCCGTGTTGAGCCACCAAAAATAGCCGTTTTTTGTAACCCAGAATCATCTCGGTTCATCATTGATGATGGGTGAGAAATAAGTGTGTGTATGTTAATAAATGTGGTCATGGTTATCGTCCCTTTTATTGGTTTAATCTTGTTGAGAAATAATAAATTCTTTTAATAAGTTACGCCGTGCATTATCACCCCAGTACAGAGCCAGCTTACCAATGCTGTCTAAGTTAAGATGCTTGCACCGTATGAGTTGCCGTTTTAAGTATTCAATGCCATTCTCACCACTACGACTAATTTGAATGATATGGTCTTCTTTAACGCCGGCTTTAATTAAAGCCATTGCCACTGAATCGGATTGTTCGTCTTCAGTCGCTATATCAACGCCAACCAATAAAAACAGAATCCGTAATGTTTGCGCGTTATCCTGTAGTCCTGTCATTTTCAACACTCTAAAATACGCAGGACTGTTGGCTATTTTTTTTAAATTACAGCGTTTTAAGTCCGCTTGATCGCCTTTGGATAAGCGACAATAGGCGTTGTATATTTTTTGATACATATTGATTCCCTTTTAGCTTGCTTTTGCTAATGATAATAAACCAGCACCCGCATGTTTTTTACGTCCAATGCCCATCACCACCGCAAGATAAATTTTATCGGCATCGGTTATGTGCATAATCCCCTCAAAAGTAACAAAACGAGATTTAAAACTCTTTTTGCTATCGACCAAGGTAGATTCCATTGCCGTCACCGTAACATTCGCACCCTCTAATTTTCTCTGTAACCATTCAACCTGTTCAGACTCCTCTTTAATTTCGATGACGTTTCTTTCTTTTTTTAAACGCTTGGTTGGGTTAGCCACCAGCTTAAATTTATAATACTCCCCTGCTGTCAGTTTTAACTTAAATGGTTTAGTTTGCAGAACATCTGCTTGTTTACTGTTTTTAGGCTCTGTCGTGGATTGCAAAAGTGCGACTACCTGCCCGCTTTTATTCCCTTCAACTCTAAATAAATGGTCTCGCTTTCGTTCAGGCGTATCGGGAAATAAACTCCATATAGCTTGATGTTGTTCGTAACTATCCGTGGTTTTCAAGCCCACTAATGATATATACATTTAATCAACTCCTTAACTTAATCATGTTCCAAATCTTGTTGTAATTTTTCATCAAAAACGCCGAGTTCGTTGTACAAAATATCACTGCCGATAATGGCTTTAAGACAAAAATAGTCGGTATCTTTTTTTCCTTTGGCTTGTTTGTTGGATAAAGAAACTGTGCTTTTTTCTCTATCCTGTTGTTCTTGGTAATCACCGCCATGCAATAAACCACCTTCAGAATTTAGCAATACAACAGCTTGCGACATTTCACCATCTCGCGTTAGCAATGCCGAGCGCGGATCAACATCATTTAATGGGCGTGAATGTTGATTACTTATCATTTTAGCTGAGTAATAAACCCCTTCTTGCTCATCATTATATTTAGCCATTATTTCTGCCAATTCGTCAGGCTCCTCGCTATAACTCTCTTCATAATGAATATGATTAATAGCGATTCTATAGCAATCGGGAAAGCTAAGCTGTTTATTACTTTCTAAATATTTCTGAGTTCGATATAAAACACGAATATTTTTATAAACATAAGCACTTCCTGCATAAGCGGTTTGAAAATGTTGCTCTACATCTTTTATATCAGGACATAAGGTGATAAATAGGGCGTGTTTAATAGTCGTTGTTCTAGTTGCTAGATTTTCAGCATTATCAAGTGACCGATTATGTCGCCATAATCGCCCCATGCGTTGCATTAAGAATTCAATCGGTGCAATTTGACTGACTAACACATCAAAATCCAAATCAAGCGATTGCTCAATTACTTGGGTGGCGATAAGCAATCCACCCTTACGAGGCGCATTTTTACCGTATTTGTTTACTACATAATTTTCTCTATCTCTGCGGTCTTGCGTTGTATAACGAGCATGAAATAAATCAATGTCTATATCAGTTTTCTGGGAAAGTTGTGCATAGATCAACTGGGCATCGTGAACTGTATTACAAATTACCCCGACCATTGCCCCCGATTCTGCCCAGTCTATTAATTGCTGGCATTGTTCCTCATTCGGTAATTGACTTGAACTTATCCAGACTTTATTTTGGATTACTTTTTCTTCTGATTTTTGCTGTACTTTAAATTCTGTTGTTTTCCCACTTAAATTGACATGGGTAATAAGCGGATAAGCATCACTTAATGCTTCTCCTTGATAGCTGTCTAATAATTGCTGTTTTAGCTGATTAGGTAAGGTTGCCGATAATAGAATGACACTCGAATATGCTTCATGCTGCCCTTTTAAAACTTTTTCTATCAATCCGTACATATAAGCATTAAAACTATGAATTTCATCTAAAATAAGTATCGATTTCCGCGTGCCAAAAGAGCGTACAAATTGGTGCTTAATACCCAGAACGCCCATTAAAATCTGATCAACCGTTGCAACTGACATTGAGCCTAAAAAAGCGCGTTTACTGGATTGATGTAAAAAACCATTTTCATCGGGGATAAGGTATTTTGATTTGCTGTGTGCTAAGGTCACTGTATTGTCGGGGAATAGCTTATTTGCCGCATCACCAATACGATCAAATAAACCATTTGCAGTCGCTTGTGTTGGTAACCCAAAAACAATGCCATCGGCCAATCCTTTTTCAATTAAGAATGATGCATAAGCCAATGCAAATTCTGTTTTACCTGAGCCAGTATCCGATTCAACAATAGTTAGCCCTGTTTCTATTGGAAGTTTAGGCAAAACACATTGAATACCTCTGGGCAGATAATGGGAAAACAAATAATCAAACCCTGCGCCTTGAATAGCTGTCAACATACCGGTTTCTTCAAGTGCTTGTTGCGCTCTTGGTAGGGTTTCCTGATAATATTTTTTTAGATCTAGGTTAGGGTCTTGAGTGAAATTGGTAATTGATGAGCCAACCCAGTCTGAAACACTACATAAACCAGCCAACATAGTCACATTTTCTACTTGAGGTATTTCGTCCAAATTAAACCAATCTAAACAAAATTCTATCCACTCCCTGCGAGCTTGTTTGTCCATTTCAATAAGTTCTTCATCCGCACCCGCATCCGGCGCCATAAAACGGATGGATTCATCATAAAAACCATGATGACCCGCTACCGCTTTCATATTGTCAGAATCAACATATTCTTCTGAAAAATAATAATAGCCATACGAACCATGGCTATATTTTTCATTATCAACTTCATAATCATCGCCTTGTAGTTTTATACGTAGCTTGGGTACAAAGTTTTGAAAACGAGCATCAAACTTACCTAAGTCATGTAAGGCGACAAAAAATAAGACGATAGATTTACATTCTTCCTTACTAAGGTTAATTTGCTGAGAAATTTGGTTTAAAAGTACAGAGGAGCGTTGTAGCCAAATATCTGCAACCGCGACCACGTCCAAACAATGATAAGGCAATAAATGATAGCTGTTATCTTCTTTAGAAGCCTTGCCCCAATATTGGTAATACAATGGTGTTGTCATCTAGTAAACCTGATTTGTTTGCTCTAAATTCTATTATCCACAGTCAGTGGCTCATTTGGTGAGGTTGTGATAATTTTTGTTCATTTTTTTTATTTCTTCTTTTACTTGGTTTTGAAGAAATATCGGTGATATTACTTTTACCTCTGCACCATGTTTTAATATATCCATAATCAATTCTCGGCTATCACTAAAGGGAATACTAAGCTGGTAACTGCCATTTTCCAGCCATTCTGCTTTTTGCTCAGTATGCCAGCATTCATCAGCCACCCAATTGGCTCGTTGTTTTGTAAATTGTAATAGAGCGATATACTGAGCTTTGCCGGTGAAAATACCATAAGAGGATTGCATAAACTCTTGTAATTTTTCATTGCTTGTTTGTTTGGCAATTTGATCTAATATCTTTGCTAAGTTGATACGATCAACTGAGAATATTCTAAGCTGGTTTCTATTATGACAAAAAGCTGCCAAATACCAGTTATCTCTATAGTAAATAAGTTTTTGTGCGGAAATAGTTCTTTCGCTACATTCACTGTTCTGCCCTCGTGCCTGGTATTTAATGAGTAACTGTTTATT
>JAJRUF010000057.1 GCA_024277935.1 Gammaproteobacteria bacterium | reverse complement strand
TGCTTTAATTTCTACTGCAAATGCTATTTGTATACTGCTTAACAATAAAATTAAATATAAAAATGGGGATATATTTTTTCTATCTATCATGGTATTAAATTTTAAATAATCCTGTTTTTTATTAACCTTGCTCATACTCTGAGTTTGATTTTATATCTGAATACCTTGACTCCACTTCGTTTCATCAAGGCTACAATTTTTAATTACCACGTTGGTCCATTTGTAACCTTGCGACCACGCTGACCATATTGATATTTAAATTTACGCCTCAATAAACCTGCGGGATCATCAGGTATTCTTTTAAGCCATTGTTCATTAGCCTGCTTAGCTTCATCGTATTTCTCTGGCTCTGTGGCTTGTTGAGCTGGTTTTTTTGTAGCGTTCTCTTTTTCAGCCTCATTTTTCTTTTGTTGTGCAGGTTTATTTTGTTGTGCATCAGATTTTTTTTGTTTGGTATTTTGATCTGCTTGTTGCTGTTTATCTTGATCACCTTGTTTATCAGATTGTTTACCTTGCTGATCTTTTTTCTGCTCTCCCTGTTTTTTCTTACCGTTATCTTTCTCTTGCTGTTGGTCTTTTTTCTTGTTGTTATCTTTTCCCGGCTTTTTATTCTGTTTTGACTGCTTTTGTTTTTCTAACTGCTTCTCTACCAACTCTTTATTATATTTTGCATCTTCATCATCAGGTTTTTTTTCTAAAGACTTTTTATATGCCTCCAAAGCCTCTGCTAATTTTCCTGATTGAGCAAGTGCATTTCCCTTGTTGTAAAGACCTAATGCGGATTCATCTTGTTTCAAGGTTTCTGTCGTTTTATCAAACTGTTTTGCTTTATACTGTGCGGCAGCTTTCCATTTCTCATTTTTAAACTGCTCTGCTGCTTGTTGATAATGCTTTTGTTTAAATGCTTGTTGAGCTTGCTGGTCTTTCGTTTGCCATAAATCTTTCCATTCCAGTGCATAGCTAGGCTCTGGAAAAGGGATTAAACAGATAAAAGCCAGTGATAACAGCCCTTTTCTAAACTGTAAAGCAGCCAATGGTAAAACTAATAATAATAGCCAAGGGCCTTTTTCATTCCATTGTTCAATTAATAAATTATTATCTGCACTCCCTTGCTTTTCAGTTGGCTTATCAAACTCTTTATGCAATAACTCAATATCCTTATCATTATCAGTGATAGTGGTATATCGTCCCTTTCCTTTAATCGCCAGTTGCTTAAGTTCAGCACGATTTAGCTTTGCTAGCACAATATTACCTTGCACATCCTTAAGAAAACCACCTTGCCCTATTTTTATTGGTGCCCCCTCTGTTGTCCCTACCCCAAGAATTGATAAATGATAGGCTCCCAGCAATTTAACAGTGGCTATTGTCTGCTCATAGTTGACCTCATCCGTCACCAATAATATCTCTCCTGATTGTAAGCCAGCCTGTTTCAGAAGTGCAACGGCCTTTTCTAAAGCCAGTGTGGTATTACTACCTGTACTGGGCATAATTTCAGTTGTTAACGCAGAAAGTTGACTAATAATGGTTTCATTATCTTCAGTTAAAGGGGTTACTATAAAAGCATCACCTGAATACACTAATAGTGCTGTTTGACCATCTTTACGTTGTTTTAAAATATCAGCAATTTTAAATCTCGCTCTAATTAATCGACTGGGCTTAATATCTGTAGCATCCATAGATTTTGATAAATCCAAGGCAATAACTAAAGCTGAATCATTTCTAAAGACTGGGGAGGGAAGTCGCTCCCATGTAGGTCCTGCTATTGCAAAAATCATTAATAGACTTGCAATAGCCCCCAGAGATAAACTCCAGCGACTCTGAGTGACCGATTTCTCCTGCAAAATAAAAGGCAATAATTCAGCATCACAAACAGTAGACCAATCACCTTGGCTCAGCTTGTTTTTTAATAAAAAAAAGATGATTGTAATAGCCGGAATTAAGGCTAGTAGCCAATAAGGTCTAATAAAATGAAAATCTGCTAAGTTTATACCTTCCATAAACTCCTCCAATTTATTCGGCTAATACCAATAACGCCAGCAAGAAACAAAGTAATGGCTAATGGCCAGTAATAAAGCTCTTTTATAGGGCGAAAATACTGTTTATCTTTTTCCACAGGTTCCAATTCATCCAGTATTTGGTAAATTTTATTTAATTCTTCCGTATCTCTAGCCCTAAAATAGCGCCCCCCTGTTTTATCGGCGATAGCTTTTAAGGTTTTTTCATCCAAGTCACTGGATGGGTTTACTTTACGTGAACCAAAAAAGCTTCGGATAATCATTTCATCTGCACCAATACCAATGGTGTAAATTTTTAAATGATTGTCAGCAGCCAGTTCAGCGGCTTTTAACGGTGAAACCTCACCTGCTGTATTTGCCCCATCTGTTAATAAGATCAGCACTCTACTGTCTGTTTTTTGATTTCTTAAACGCTTAACCGCCAAGCCAATTGCATCTCCAATTGCGGTATTTTCACCTGCCAGACCCAGTGCCGATTCATTTAATAAAGTGATAACAGTGGTCCGGTCAAAGGTAAGAGGAACTTGTAAATACGCATGGGTTCCAAATAAAATCAGCCCCACTCTATCTCCCACTCGCCGACGAATAAATTCACTGGCAACATTTTTTGTTGCTGTTAGCCTGTCTACTTGCTGATCGCCTACC
Source organism: Gammaproteobacteria bacterium (assembly GCA_024277935.1). Classification (GTDB taxonomy): domain Bacteria; phylum Pseudomonadota; class Gammaproteobacteria; order Methylococcales; family Methylomonadaceae; genus QPIN01. The sequence continues at coordinate 2,937 of JAJRUF010000057.1, read as the reverse complement.
ATAAAGTCTTCTGCTTCCATACTGCCTGACAAATCAACTGCCAGCATTAAATCTCTGCCACTAACCGCTTGCTCAATCGGCTCGCCTATCCACTGAGGGCGCATACAGGCCAAGACTAAACATAGCCATGCGAGTATTGCTAAGAATAATGGCCATTGCTTAGCCTGAGTCACTGTTTTGGTTTCTCCACGACCAAAGTCCTCTAAAAAAGGAACTTTTAAAGCCGCGTGTTGCACAGCAAGTTCTGCCGGTAAGAGCCAGCGAACTAATAAAGGAAGAGGGAGTGCCAAAATTAATAATGGCCATTCAAAATGAATCATTTTTAGTTTATTTTTGAGCTTTTAGCCATGTTTCACAAAGCTGGATAACAGTTGCTATATCTAAATCAGTTGTCACTTGCTTTTGATAATGTATATCTGCGAAGACTTTTCCTACTCCCTGAGTAAAAGGGTTTCCCTCAACGGTTTTTTCGAGGTATTCCAACCATGCTTTGCCTGTTAGGCTAGCAACTTCATCTCTAGGCGCTTGACTAATAGCAACACGACGCAACAGTTCAGACAAAGCAATTAAGGTATCAATATCACCCTCATTATCTTGCTTTATATTTTGTAATATTTTTTTTGCTGTTTTAACGGCTGTTTTACGTGTGATACGTTTATATAACCAAAACACAAACCAGAAAAATAAGGGGGTTAATATAACTAAAATCCACCAGCCAATTGCAGGCGGCCACCAACCGATTGCTTCGGGTAAATGTATATCTCTAAGGGGTAATTGCTGAGCGCCCATTATCGTAAAACCTCAATAGGGTCATCTACGGTGCTACATTGAATAAATAATATCCCCAATTTTTTAGTCGTGTGCTGTAAAAACTCCAAACGTTGTTGATACTGTTGCTGATAGCTTAAAATACGATGTTTATCCCCTGTGTCAATAAGCACATCACGTTGCCCATCAGTAAAGCGGTATTGCCCTTTGGCTGGCAAATGACTTTCAAGGGGGTCAAAAATATGAATTAACACCACATCACAATGTTTCGATAACTTAGACAGATGATTTTCTGCTTTTTGGTTTAAGCCTCTAAAATCACTAATGATATATACCAGACTTCCAGGACGCGCATGCTGTACTAAACGCGCCAAAATTGTTTCCAGGTTAATGTCTAGCTGAGTTCTAATTTGTGTATGAGTTAGGACATTAAAAAACCGTAACACAGCATGCTTGCCATTTTGGGGTTTTATTTCTTGACAGTTTGAATCCGTAAAAACTTGTCCGCCTATTCGGTCTCCTTTATATTGTGCAACCCAAGCTAATAGCCCAGCAATTTTTGCCGCTTGTACTGACTTAAAGACACCCCGAGTGGCAAAATGCATAGTGGCACGGTTATCAACCGAAATAAACACAGGCCGTTCACGTTCTTCACGAAATACTTTGGTGTGTGTTTTTCCTGTTCTCGCTGTGACTCGCCAATCTATACTACGAATATCATCACCTGGTTGATATAAACGAGCCTCATCAAACTCCATTCCTCGCCCTTTAAAACGGGAAATATATCCGCCACTTTGTCTGGATCGAATAGCTGAGTGATGCAGTTTAAGAAAGCAAGCAGGTTTTACTAAATTAACCAGTGTCTTTAATTGAATAGAGACTCGATTATTTTCCATTTTACTCACTTATGGCACGGCAATTCTAGAAATTAATTGTTTAATAAAGTGATCGGTAGTGATGCCTTCTGCCTCAGCTTCATAAGATAAAATAAGGCGATGCCGTAACACATCAAAAGCCATATCCTGAATATCTTCTGGTCCCACAAAATCACGTTGCTGCAACCAAGCTTTGGCTCTTGCACAACGGTCCAATGCAATACTGGCTCTTGGACTTGCCCCATATTGTAACCACCCTGCTAAATCTTCCCCATAAGCAGCTGGGTTACGCGTAGCTAAAATAATTTGTAACAAATACTCCTCCAAAGTATCTGCCATATAAATATCTAACACTTCATCTCGTGCTGTTAATACGGTTTGCTGGCTAATTGCTTGAAATTCAGTTTTTTGCTGAAAATTGCCTCTAGCTTCTCGACGAGCCAAATGTAAAATATCTTTTTCGTGTTCTGCTTCAGGATAATCAATTGAAACATGTAACAGGAACCGATCTAATTGCGCCTCAGGTAGAGGGTAGGTTCCTTCTTGTTCAATCGGATTTTGTGTTGCCATCACCATAAATAGTTTAGGTAATGGATAGGTAGTACTACCTACGGTAATTTGCCTTTCAGCCATTGCTTCCAGTAAGGCCGCTTGAACTTTAGCTGGCGAACGGTTAATTTCATCTGCCAATACCAAGTTATGAAATAATGGTCCTTTTTGAAATTCAAATAAGCCTTGTTGTGGGCGATAAATTTCTGTACCGGTTAAATCTGCTGGCAGTAGATCTGGTGTAAACTGCACCCGATGGAAGTCAGCCTCTATACCTTTACTTAATACATTAATGGCGCGTGTTTTTGCAAGCCCCGGCGCACCTTCTACTAACATGTGTCCGTCAGCAAGCAAGGCAATTAACATTCTTTCGACCAACACATCCTGACCAATAATTTGTTCACTAATATGCGTACTAAGTTGCTGAAAAGCAGTTTGGGAATGACTTATCTCAGGCATAATTGGTTTTTATATCCTTAAAATTAATGATAGCTTAAAATTTATGTCCATTGACGGAAGCTTTAATATAAAGTTCATTATTTTACTGAATAAACCATTTATTAATGGGTTATTTTATAAACTAATACAACTTCTATTTTCAACCATAGAGCCTCTTGCAAAACTCCAAATTTCACAGCCCTATATTTGCGAACAATTCTCATTCGTATTTTTTAAAAAAATAATCTCCTCTTTTTTTGTCTTTATCTGTTCTTGGATCTTATTTTTCAGTTTTTTTCTAAATTTA
>JAJRUF010000056.1 GCA_024277935.1 Gammaproteobacteria bacterium | reverse complement strand
TGTATCGTTTAACTTACTCATTTATTGGTACTTTTAGATTGTTTTTAGGCTTCCTATTTTACCATTTATGAGTAAGTTCTTCTTTTTTTAGCTCATCTTGCTAAGAATATTCTTCGGTTTTATTGGTTTTGCAAGAGGCTCTACTGACAAATAATAATTCTGTCAAAGAGCGACATATTCATTTTTGTTTTACGCGTGGGAGTCAGTTTGAAGGTGAAAGGGGGCGAGCTGTTCTGTTCACGATACTCAAGATAAAACAGGTGACACCTGCCTTCTCCATTGATCAGTTCCTCGCATTCGTACAAGTGAAGGTAAAGCCCGTTTAATCGATGTCACTTGAGCTCGCAAAGGTAGTAGTTACACTTTGTTGTTTGAAGCTCTAGCAATGGTTAATTGAAAAAGAAATGTTTGTTACTCGATGTTCCAGTTTTTAAGTTTAGGAAAAATAGAAAAAAACAGGTAAGCTAGTTTTTTAAAAAAAAGGTTTTAACCTTGCAAATGGAAAATAAACGCCTGAAAAAAGTGGGCGTAACCGCTATATTGCGGGTGCGTGGCGGCCAAGAAGTCAAAGTGACTATCAGCAGTGCACGTTTAAAAGTCCATGCACATGGAAAAAACGATTTGTTATTGCACTAAAATATGAAGGTGAAACTGACTATCGTTATTTAGTTGTGACAAATATGTCGTGGCGTACAATAGATATTATTCAAGCCTATACCTTGAGATAGCTTGTAGAGGTTTTCTTTGAGGACTGAAAGCTTTATGAAGGATGGGGCATTAATATGGAGAGCTTGTTGAAACAATTCTGTTATCATAAAAAAATGGTGAGGGTAGCTTATAGGTTCAGTAGATTATAATTTACCCACTCATTTTTCAAAAGAGCCAAAAAACTGCCCGCGTGTACCGTCGGCAGCCTGAAAAGAAAAGCGCAAATGGATATTTTGCTCGAATTTATCAAAAATTTATTAGAGCACCCCACCCAGGGTGAAAATACTTATGGCATGTGATAACACTACGGTGTGGACATCATGAATAGACTAACAGGGCAAAACGGCATAGCCATTTGCCCAAGCCTCCGCCTAAGGGGGTGGATATACAAGACTGATTATAATGGAACGAATCTGTTGATAACAGCTATTTTAAATAGCTTGTCCTACCGGGTACTGCTTTAAGCCTACCACCTGTTATTATGCAGAATGTGGCTTATATAAACCGTTATTAATGAGGATGCTTTGTTAAAAACACAAATTTTCAACCATCAATAGGAGAAAGAAATGGCTATTTGAGATAGCTTTTAATAAACCACATCCCTGTGGTTTATAGAGCTAAAGACTAAGATTAATGAACATCTTTCCAGTATTCTTTTTTCAGTAGATAAGCGATAACACCAAACATCAGTAAGAAAAACAGCACATACTTACCTAGTCGTTGCCTTTCTAGTTGTACTGGTTCACCGACGTAAACTAAAAAATTAACGAGTTCTGTTACAAATTGATCAAATTGTTGTCGTGACATGGTACCTTTAGTTTCGACTTTTAGAAATGAAATAACATCCTCACCGTGATTTTTTTCCATCACAGCTGTCTGTTCTCCTTGTAATTTCCATAGTACATTAGGCATAGCAACATCTTTATAGACGGTATTGTTAGAACCAAAGGGTTTGCTCTTATCTGTATAAAAGCCTCTTAAGTATGTGTATAACCACTTAGGACCACGCACTCTTGCAATGAGCGATAAATCAGGAGGGTTGACACCAAACCATTTCTTTGAATCATGAGCATTCATAGCGGTTAACATGGGATCATAAATATTAGCCCCTTCAGGTGCAATTTCAGCTAAAACAATAGCTTCATCAATATCTAAATCCATAGCAATACGCTTGTATCTCATGTATTTTGCAGAGTGACAACCTAGGCAATATTTTACATAGTGTTCCGCACCTTTTTGAATGCTTACAAAATCTTCTAGGTCTACATCAACAGATTGTAAGTTCACTTTGCTCGCAGCAAATGTGCTAAGAGGTAATAAAAGTAATAATGTATATATAATTTTTTTCATGATTACTCAAAGCTCCTTTTTAGTTTTTCTAGTAAGCGTGTAAGTACATGCTTAATACCTTCTTTATTAGGCGATACTGGAAATGCAGTTGCCCCCCAACTCGTTTTAAGAGGTTCATGGGTGGTCATTTCCTCAAAGGCTTCTACTAATGCAGCATATTTTTCTTCAGCATCAGGTTCATGCGTCACTCTTTTGGGTACTGCTTTAGGTTTTTCCCAGCGAGTATATATTGGCATTAATAAGAAGAACGCAAAGTAGATAACAGTGAAAACACGCGCAATCATTGTAAATGTAGGTGTTGCGGGTTGTGTACCTAAGTAACCAAGCACTAGAAAACTAACAACAAACAGAGCAAGTGCTTTTTTGTATATGCCTCCACGATAACGAATAGACTTAACTGGGCATCTATCTAACCAAGGTAATAAGAATAGCACTACAATAGATCCACCCATAGCAATAACACCTGCAAATTTATCAGGAACAGCACGTAAAATTGCATAAAAAGGTGTGAAATACCATGAGGGTTCAATATGCTCAGGGGTCATTAAGGGATCTGCTGGAATAAAGTTGGCATTTTCAAGAAAATAACCGCCCATTTCAGGCATATAAAAAATAACTGTACAGAAAAAGAATAAAAATACAGCAACACCAACAATATCTTTCACTGTGTAGTACGGGTGAAAAGGAATGCCATCTACAGGCTTACCCCAAGGGTCTTTAGATTCTTTGATTTCAATCCCATCAGGGTTGTTAGAACCTACTTCGTGTAACGCGACGATATGTAGAAAGACTAAGATAATCAAGGCAAGAGGTACGGCTATCACATGGAATGCAAAGAAACGGTTTAATGTCGCATCAGAAATAACGTAGTCACCTCGAATCCATAATGATAATTCATCACCAATAACAGGAATGGCACTGAAAAGAGAGATGATTACTTGTGCACCCCAGTATGACATTTGCCCCCAAGGAAGTAAGTATCCCATAAAAGCTTCAGCCATTAAGCAGACAAAGAGTAACATGCCAAAAATCCAGATAAGTTCTCTGGGTTTTTTGTATGAGCCGTACATCATGCCTCTAAACATGTGAAGGTAAATAAGGATGAAAAAAGCGGATGCTCCTGTGGAATGCATATAGCGAACTAACCAACCCCAGTTAACATCTCGCATAATGTATTCAACCGAATCAAAAGCCAATTTTGCATCGGGTTTGTAGTTCATCGTTAACAAAATGCCAGTTATAAACTGATTAACCAGCATTAAAAGAGCAAGAGAGCCAAAGAAATACCAAAAGTTGAAGTTTTTAGGGGCATAGTATTCGGCCATATGCTCATTCCACAATTTCGACAGTGGAAATCTTTCAAGCGTCCAGTCACAACATTTATTTACTCTATTTTTCATGCGTCTGCCTCCAGATTGTCTTCACCATTTATAATTAAAGTATCAGTAATATAACGGTAAGGGGGTACTTCTAGGTTAGTAGGGGCTGGAACAGATCTAAAAACGCGACCCGCTAAGTCAAAGCCTGAGCCGTGACAAGGGCAGAAGAACCCACCCATCCAGTCTTTCCCTAAATCGTTAGGTGCAATTTCAGGTCTAAAAGTTGGAGAACAGCCTAGGTGAGTACAAAGACCAACCGCAATAAAAATTTCTGGTTTAATTGAACGTAATGGGTCAGTAATATAATCTGGTTGTTTGGACTCTTGAGAGTTTGGGTCAGCTAATTTAGCAGTATCCGTTTTCAGGTTATCAAGAACTTCTTCCGTTCTTGATAAAACCCAAACAGGCTTTCCTCGCCAGGCCACCCTAATTAATTGACCCGGTTCAATTTTACTAATATCTACTTCAACAGGTGCACCTGCGGCCATCGCTTTTGCGCTAGGTTGCATTTGTGAGAGAAAAGGAACTGCCAAATATCCAGTACCAACTGCACCAACTACTGTAAGAGCTGTAGTCAGAAACTGGCGTTTGGAATTGTCGACGCCTTCATGATTCATAGGTAACACTCCTGTTTTGATAGGGATATATACTTTGGAATAAGTTTAAAATACAGCAGGTAATTTAGTTTGCGCATTTCGTGGTAACAGGTGTTATACCTTAAAAATACGAACTTAGTAATTGCTTGCTTTATTTAGTTTTCATTCCTTAAGAAAGACCTATTAAAAATAACTTATTATTCTCAATTAGGTTTTCTGATACATCAAATTATTATAATTATGTGACCAATATACCACTTCAGCGTACCTTTTTTGAAGTAGTTATTAATGACATACGGGTATTTTTTAAAAAAAATTAGCTAAATGCTTTTTATAAGCAATAAATAGACCGTTTTTATGTGATTGATATGTAATCCCTAGCGTTGAAATATATAATTAGAAAATTGATTAATGCACTGTTTGAGAGTTTTACGCACTGAAAAAGTGCTTTGTAAAATTATATGAAAGAGTTTTGCTTATCTTACAATCACAATTTTTAATTGTAACTGCTATCATGTTGATAAAAACATAATGATATTGAGGTGTTATGAAAATAGCTATTCCGACAGAAATTAAGGTTCAAGAAAAGCGAGTTGCCCTAGCTCCTATGGCCTGTTCTCAATTAATTCAGCAAGGCCATCAGCTTTATTTGCAATCAGGTGCGGGGATTGCAAGTGGTTATTCTGATAAACAGTATGCGCATTATGGCGTTAATATTTGTGCTGATGCAGTGAGCCTTTATGATATGGGTGAGTTAATTTTAAAGGTCAAAGAGCCTCAGCCTGAAGAGTGGGGTTTTCTACGTTCTGAGCAGCTACTGTTTTGCTATTTACATTTAGCGGCTGAGCCTAAATTATTGAAACATTTAAAGAGCATAGGGGTAACGGCAATAGCTTTTGAAACCGTAATAGAGCATGGATATTTACCTTTATTGAAACCGATGAGTATTATCGCAGGTAAACTTGCTGTACATGCGGGTAGTCAATTACTACTGCACCATAAAGGCCTTTTGCTTGGCGGTCTGGCCGCGACTGATCGTGGTCATGTGGTGGTTCTAGGTGCTGGAAATGCTGGTTTTGCAGCCACTGAACTTGCCGCTTCACTTGGTGCTAGGATTAGCGTGTTTGATTTGAACTATCAAAAACTCGATCAAGTCAGGTCGTTAGGACATCATGTCAGTAGTTTTTACCCTTACGCCGAAGCCATTGCTGATAAATTAAAACAGGCCGATTTAGTGATAGGTGCAGTATTAGTCCCTGGTAAAAAAGCCCCCATTGTTGTCACTAAAGATATGCTTGGGGAAATGCAAAAAAATAGCGTTATCGTTGATATTGCAGTTGATCAGGGTGGCTGTATTGCAACCACACATGCGACTAATTATGAGCAGCCGAGCTATCAAATAGATGGAGTCATTCATTACGCCGTAACCAATATGCCTGCTGCTGTAGCCAACACAGCTAGTGAAGCATTGTCCGCCAGTTTATTACCCTATGTTAGTCGGCTTGCTTCAGTTGACTGGCGAGAAGATAAAATACTTACTTCTGCTATAAATATTGAAAAAGGGCGGTGTTTGTTGGCTTTAGATAGCTAAAGTTGTGCATTTTGAATCGAACAAATAATCTCTGTTAAGGCATCAATAAATTGTTTGTTTTCTTCTGGTTTGCCAATAGTAACACGCAGGCAATCAGCTAAAAGCCCCCCCTGTGGCGATAGATTTTTAATTAAAATACCCTGTTGTTTCAAGTGTTCAAAAATAGTGCTTGCTTGATTTTTTGCCGTTCTAAACAAAATGAAGTTAGCTGAACTTGGGTAAGCAATAATGCTAGGTAATTTATTAAGTTGCTTAAATACCAGTGCTCTATCACGACAAATTTGTTGCGTTTGTTGTTGAAATAAGCCTTGGTTTTTTAAGGCAAAGTTTGCAGTGACTTGAGTTAAACAATTAATATTATAAGGTAGGCGAATTTTGTTTAATTGCTCAATAATTTTTTTATTACCCGCAAGATAGCCTAAGCGCAAACCAGCAAGTCCAAGTTTAGATACTGTTCGCATCACTAATAAGTTTTGGTATTCAGCTAACTTATCAATAAAACTGGCATTGGCAAAAGGTGCATAAGCTTCATCAACGATAACCAGTCCTGGTGCAATATCCAGGATTGATTTAATGTCCTGCTCTTTAAATAAGTTACTGGTAGGGTTATTTGGGTATGCTAAAAAAATAACCAAAGGCTGAACGGCTTTTATTTTTTTAAGCATTGCGGGTAAATCTAGCTCAAAGCTAGTTGCCTGCAGTGGTACATCGTAGTATTCAAGCCCAAGGCTTAAAGCAACTTGTTGGTACATAACAAAGCCTGGTGATGGTGCTAAAACGGCAGAATTTTCAGCTAAAGCCATAAGAATAAGCTGTATAATTTCATCGGAACCATTACCTAATAAAATTTCGCTTTCAGCAGGTATTTTATTGGTTTGTTTGATTGTTTCTGCTAGCTGTTTGGCTTCTGGGTCTGGGTAACGATTGATCGGACAATCTTTTATTTCTTTAAGCCATTGTTGTTTAATATTATCAGGCCAGGTATAGGGATTTTCCATGGCATCTAATTTGATAAGGTTTTTTGCCTCTGCAACTTTGTATGCAGAGAGCTTTAAAACCTCTTTACGGAAAACGGTGGTGATTAGATTTTTAGTCATTAGAGCTGGGCAGGAATAGTAAGTAAAGAGTATAAAAAGATCTAGTATTTTTCACCACAGAGAACCCAGAGCTTTCTTTCGTTAAACCTCAGTGGTCTCTGTGGGTATTTTAAAAGATCCTTATCTTGATTTTTGTTAAATTAATTTCACTCAACTATTGAAAGCCTAGGTTAATTATGTGATAAATCCGCTTTAAATTGGAGTTATTTTATTCTAAATTCAGCAGAACGAGCGTGAGCGGTTAAGCTTTCCCCTCTTGCTAATACAGAAGCTACTTTACCTAAGGTATCAGCCCCTGATTCAGAACAATTGATTAAGCTTGAGCGTTTTTGAAAGTCATAAACACCTAAGGGTGATGAATATCGTGCGGTACTTGAGGTAGGAAGTACATGGTTTGGTCCGGCACAGTAATCACCTAATGCTTCAGCTGTATAACGCCCCATAAAAATAGCCCCCGCATTACGAATTAATTCATTCAGTGCATCAGGCTGTTCTACTGAAAGCTCAAGGTGTTCAGGTGCGATTAGGTTTGCAACATCTGCGGCTTGAGCAAGTGTCTCTACTTTTATTAATGCACCTCTAGAGCTGAGAGAGGCTTTGATTATATCTTTACGTTCCATTTCAGGAAGCAATTTATTGATGCTTTGTTCCACTTTATTCAGGTAATCTGCATCATCAGAAATTAAAATTGCCTGGGCATTTTCATCATGTTCTGCTTGAGAAAAAAGGTCCATCGCAATCCAGTCTGGATTAGTTTTACCATCACAAATAATAAGTATTTCAGATGGGCCTGCAATC
>JAJRUF010000055.1 GCA_024277935.1 Gammaproteobacteria bacterium | reverse complement strand
TGTTTATAGCTCATTTGCAGCCTCTGCTTTTGGTTTCATAGCCTTGCATTGTACCCTGGGTCTTGTTTATTTCAGGGGGTGGATGCCTAACTACTTTCAGAGGTTATGCACTTACTATACGAATTCAGGTTGTCTCGGGAAATATTCGAAAAAAATTATCGCCACAGGCCTACGACATTACAGAATTTAGCCAACGAATTGGACTGCCAATAAAATCCCGAACACCTATGATGTCTGGCGTCCCTACTGTCGCTTAATCACACATTATTAAAAGGCAGCACCCGTTTGAATTGTGCTAGCGTAGCGATGAGCACAATTCAAACACCGCGGAAGCAAGTCCTGCTCTAGCCGCTTGTTAGAGCCGGGTTGACTACCAACACTCAAATAACTGAATGCACTTGCAGCCACTTGTGATTCGCTTTTGATCTTATTCCCGACCAATTCACACCCCGTCTCTGCTGCGCTTCAATATTCTGATTATTGCATTAATTATTAATGCTGGCAGTGTTTTTTGTTACCACTGAGCTTTCACTTTATTTCATGCCAATAGCAGTGATGTTTCTCACCACTGAGCTTTCACTCCTGCGATGAATTTTCACGGCTTGTGCCAAAGTATTAGTTTTGACTGATGCTCAAAATTCTCTCTATTTCAACTTGCCCTGTTTCGTTTTATTGCTTTTAAATTTGTGGCTCTAACGTTGCCCATAACCGGAAATTTACCGCGTGGTTTGGTTTGCGTACAATTGAGCGCAGCGAATGCGCAAACCAAACCACGCGGTAAATTGTCCGAGTTAATGGGCTTTGTTAGCTGATACATTCTCAATAATTTCTCTTTATGGATAACGCTACTTTAATAAAATAGATAATTTTACGATCTCACAAGGCTTAATATCCTGTGTCAAGCCATGAGCCTGAAACCCTCCCCAGATAGAAAATGCCACCATGAACAATATTAGCGACAAGATTATAAAGGGCTGAATTTTCGAAGCATAACCGTATTTATATTTTGTCGGTTTAAATACTTTTTCATTGGGCAAAGGATTTTGCCCGGCCTTTAGAACCTTAATGCTACGCCTACCTTCTAATAAAAATATGATGATCGCAAAAAACAGTGGCATAAAAACGAATAAACCATAAAATATCAAATGTACGCCATTAATATTCCCATAGTTATAGCAATTCGCATTTTCTAAATATTCAGATAGCCAATCAAAAAACCAGAACTTAGCTATCAAAAACGTCGGAAAAGCCCAAGCCATAACCTTGATAATGAGAAGGATTCTCTCTCTTTTTGTGTATTCTGGTGCGTATTCATTCATAGCAGCTAACGTTTAGCATGAGCCGAATATTTTAGAACGCAGTGACAAAATATGTCGGACTCTATGCGTTTGTTATGTGATTCAACCAAAAAAGCATGCATTGTCATCAGACTCTACCACCTTAAAAAATTCTTCTATGCTTTTTGCCTCTGAATATGGCTCGTACCCATGCCACTTTAAATCCGCTCTTTGCCAATATATTTTCCACACTTTTTTGGTTTTTACATATGTGGCCTTTGCAATAGGATGCTCAACAATTTTTTTTGGATCATTCCACCAAGGTCGAATTTCAAACACCTCTACACTTTGATCTTTTATTCTAGACCCAAGATCAAGCTCTTTTCTAACATGTGGAGGTGGGCGATTCTTTTCCATGAATAGATTTATTGCCTTCTCACATTTCTTTATTTCGAATTCACTTAGTCCCATTTTTACTACTTCTTTAATTTTTTAGTTTCACATAACGACCAAGCTGTGCGGCGCAAACGGAGCGCAGCGTAGTTTGCGTCCGAACGAGCGCCTTGTTATGTGGCTGCTTTATGCACGGCAGGCGAGTACCGCTCGCATTGTGCACTTAAATAAATCAGCCCATGTAAGCCAGCCCATGTTTTTTGCCACCGTTTCCACTGGCGGGGCTTTGATCCCATTTAGAGCCTCTGTTAATGGCCGCAAACTATTGTTTCGACCTTGTTTGTAGTATTTAAACAGCCACGCGCTGCGCCATTTATCCTTATAACCGCCACCCGATGTTTCAATAGCCGCCTCCTTCTTCTTTCTTTGAAACATTATCTCGGCGGGCGCAATATCCAAGAACACAAAGAAAAACTCTTGCTTATCATTTTTGAGCGAATCAATGCCGACCCTCAGCTTTCTGGCGATTTGATCGTGAGGCTTTTCAGGAGGTGACGCAGGGCTTACCGAGGAGTAAAGCTTCGCCTCAATAAATACCAGTACTCCAGGTGCTTCAATACTTGCATCCACTTCCGTGGATTCTTTTGTGGAAATGCCGGTGTAGGGCTTCCCAACAAATATATCTATATCCTTATTGTTGATACCACGCTCCCGAAACGACAAGGGGCTATCGCCTTGGTACGAATCCTCAAATATCTCATCTAGAGCAGAAGCTTTATCTAGAGATGGGTAATTAGCCAGAATGTCAAAACATGACCAAGTAAGTGCGTCCTCGCTATTAGAGCTGACAGCATTTTTCAGCTTGTGCTGCATCCCTTTGTAGTCTTGCTTAAGGAATGATTCTAACGCTTCTTCTCGACCTGGGAGAATCACATGATTGCGCTGGTAATTTTCGTATTTCATAGGTATCTCTTAGTCACATAACGCCTTGCTCAGCGGCAATTTAAAGTGGCACGTTTTTGCGAATGCAAAACAAGTGCCGCTTTAAATTGTCCGCTGGAGCTATTTGTTAGGCTTTTTATTCGAGTTGTTTTGTTCATGTGCATACTTCAGAAAAGCCAAAACACCTAAAACAAATAATGCACTTGCCAATGCAGTGAAGATGTCTATAGATACTTTTGATATGTAAGAATCCTTCGAGGGATTCTCTTTAAGTATTGGAATTACGACATAAAATAACAGACCTATTTCTAGGCTTATTTTTTCGAAGGATGACATTTTTCTCCATGACTCAAAAAACATTCTTTTATCTTTCCAAAGCGCTCTAGCCAAGAAAATAAACGAAATAAGAATGACCAGAATAAGTACAGCCAATATTAACCATGGATATAATTGCTGCATTTACAACTCCTGCTTAAGTATCACTGCTTCACCATAGGCAACTATGTATGTAACTTCCCATTGGGAACCTTGTTGATGATATGAGCCTGTAGTTATCCTTGCATTAACTACTGA
>JAJRUF010000054.1 GCA_024277935.1 Gammaproteobacteria bacterium | reverse complement strand
AGTATAAACATGAGTAGGTTTAGTGCCTTCGGCATATAATTGTGTTTTAGGTGGCACAATGAATTGTTGATCTCGGTACTCTTGAGTCCAATTAAGCCGATCAAGAGGGACACCTCTGAATAAAGCCATTTCCCTAATAGGGCATTGATTACACTCTGTCTGCGGCTGTTTACGGATTCTAACAGGTCTACTTTTCACTTAATCTCCCAACGGTAACAAATCCTCAATATTCTTTTATATGCCCTTTTTATGTTTCTGCGAAAATTTGTTTGAGTAATATTAATCTGGTTTTATTATTATTCTGATGCTAATTTTGCGCGTTCAATGATTGCTGATAATGCTGACTTATTGAACTTGCCCCCTGTTTTCTTGAGTTTTGTTAAAAGCTCATCAAGAGGTGCTGTATAAAGTTGCTCATAATTATAAATGCCAATTTCTTCCAAAGCTGTACTAAGCTTCGGACCAACGCCTTTAAGTTTGCTTAGATCATCCACTTTATTTGTTTGCTTTATAGATGCTTGTGTATTTTCTTTACTATCATCAGTGGCTTCACTGGCTTTCTCTTTTTTAATAGAATTAATTTCTCCTTGGGGCTTATTATCTTTTATGGACTGTTTAGATTCAGCCTTAGGAGCAAAAAAAACTTGGTAGAGTTTATACGATATCCATCCTGCGGAAACTCCTCCTACAAAAAATATCATCATATTCATACCAGTTCTCCAATAAAGTAGTTTAACTTTGGTCTCTCTATGTAGCTATATTATGTAGCTATGTTATTTAAGTTGATCCTAGAACTAAAGCCTTCTTGACTTACATTAAAGTGGAATTTTAACCCTTCTATCTTACAGCTACAATATCTATATGTGCGTATATATATCATTTAACATAGATTATCGAGCATTTTAATTCAAGTTCTTTGCATCTACAGTATAGTCCATTGGGATTATCGTTATAAATATTGTTGTAGATTATGGTGCTAATTAAATAAGTATGTTTCATGTTGCATTGCTAGTAATAGTTTTCTAGTATATATACTTTGGTAGATATAGTGAGTTAAGCCTGTTTGAAAATCAGACAATGAATCAATTGTTCAATTCAGGTTTATGCTTTTCGCGATCAACAATGCAGCATTAAGATGCTTCATTTTTGTGAAAAGTATTGCACCAATATTTGAATATAATTTTACAGGGAGTTCCTCATGACAAAAATAGCAACAACTGTAGATGGCACGTTAGAGCTAGTAAAACATAAACATAGATTAACCAGAGTCAATAAGCTTGTGAGGAATCATAGTATTGTCAATGGTGCTTTAGGGATTATCCCAATCGGTCCATTAGGTGTGCCTTTAATTATCGCCAATGCGCTTAAAATGCTCCATAAACTATCAAAGATTTATGGTGTTGAATTTAAAAAAGATGTTGGCAAATCTGTTATAAGTGGCTTTCTAGTCGGTTGTGGAACATTCTCTATTTCAGGTAGGTTAATTTGGGGGCTTAGCACCGCTATCCCGATTGCAGCCCCAGTAATAGGGGTTATCACCAGACCGATATTTGCAAGTGCCATGATGTATGCTTTAGGACATTTGTTTATTCAACATTTTGAATCGGGTGGAACTTTTTTAAACTTTGATCCAGATAAAGTCCGTGGGCATTACGCTGAATTGTTTAAAGAGGGAAAAGAGCTTGCCAGTTCATAAAGAAGTTTAAAGTAAGGGATGGCGCAATAATAAACCCACCCATTATTACGCAGAATTTTTGCTTCTGATTGGATTCAGTACTAGAAATTACAGAACTAACTCTAATTTTAGATACAGATTAAATAGCTAAAATAGAATCATTTTTTCCATACCACTCTCCCTTGACAGGATTTCATAATGAGTACCAAAAGTGAGGTAAAGATGAAAGTAGAATCACTTGAACTTTCAGTACCTGAACTATTTAAGACAGCCAATGAAAACTATCTTCAATCCAGCCAGGCAATTGATATTATCAAAAGCAACACTGGTATTATTCCTGTAGCAATAACTGATGAATATCGAATAGTTTGGCTTGATGTAGGTGATTACCCCTATAAAGAGTGGAAATTTCGTTATGCAACTCAAAATTTGATTGATCAACGTGGCTTGGGCTTGTGTTTTACCACCAGTATTGAATTGCTATCAAGCAACGAAGTTATTCTTGATAATCCCGACGAACCAGCAGGGTTTATTTTTCACATGTCAAAATGCGGCTCGACACTTATGTCAAAAGTTCTTGATCAGCCTGAGGCACTGTTTGTCATAAAAGAAGCAACGCCTTTACATGAAAATCTTTGGCAATATTTAACCAATAATTGGAAAAATGACGTAGAATTAACAAATAATAACCTCCGCCTGATTCGTAATTTAATCTCATTGCTGGGTCGTCATCGACTGGATAACCAAACATCCTATTTCGTCAGGTTTCGTAGTTGGAACATTGCTTTTGTAGAAGCTATTCAACATGCATTCCCCAAAACTCCAAGCTTGTTTATGTACCGTGATCCTGTAAAAGTTATGGCATCCATATTAAATAAACCAACAACAGGCTTACCCCGCCTGAATGATTGTGGAGCAGCGGCATTCATTACTGGGTTTTCTCAAAAAGAATTAAGTAACATGAATGCATTACAATATTTTACTAGCTTTTACAAACAGTACATGCATCTTGGTCTAAACAAAATGCAGAATACTCACTATCTTAATTACCATCAGCTGAATAAAATCAATTTGGGTACAATCCTTCACAATGCCTATAAATATTCACCATCAAAAACAGACTTATTACTAATGCAGGCTCAATTTGATACTTATTCTAAAGACGATAGTGGGACAGTGCGTTTCACATCAGATAGCAAAGAAAAGCAAAAACTGGTGACACCTGAAATGCGTCAGGCGGCTGAAGAGCATCTTATGGAAATGTACCAACAATTAGAAGAACATGAGTATAACTTAAATAAAGTAATAACATGATGTGCTCCATGGGCTACGATATAGAGGTAAACTTGATAAAAAAACCTACTAATACAGCATTCTATGCTGGTGACGATATTGAAAATAGTGGAGAGACGTATGATTTTTGAAGCAATAAGTATCTCTAATTTTGGCATGTATCTTTACCAGCATGTAAAAAAAAATAAGTCTACTCTCCAAAATGCTAAAGGGAAGAAGCCAAAAAAAGAACGCGTCATCCCCTTTACTGGCAATACAAGAAATCAGCAGCTAAAAGAATTTTCAGCAGATAATATTGATAAAAAAAGCCCTCAAAGAAGATTAACAGATCGCAATATGATGATATCTGCGGGTTCGCTAGGACTCGCTATTTTTGGCAAGATTTTCTATTTTCCTATTGCTCTTCTGAGCCTGCCAGGCATTCTCTACATCACTCACTTTGCAATAATGCAAGCATTTCAAGGCTTATTTCGTGATAAAAAATTTACAGTAGATTTTCTCTCAGCCACGATGAAAGTATTACTCCTTATTAACGGTTATCTTGTGTTTGCAAGCTTTTCTGTTTTTATGTTTAGCCTGAATCGTAAATTATTAGACAAGATTAGTGATAACTCTAAAAAGAATATTATTGATGTTTTTAAACAGCAACCAAGTACCGTCTGGGTTGTTTATAACGGAATTGAAAGAGAAATATCTTTTGATGAGTTAAAAACTGGCGATACAGTCATGGTTGGCGCAGGAAATACGATTCCTGTTGATGGAGAAATAGTTGATGGCTCTGCATCTGTTGACCAGCATATTTTAACAGGTGAATTTCAACCAGTGGAAAAAAGTACAGGAGAGGAAGTTTTTGCCTTAACACTGGTTTTATCTGGAAAAATTTATATTCATGCTCGTGAAACGGGTCAAGAAACCACAGCGGCACAAATCGCAACAATTCTTAATAATACAATAACGACTAAGACAGATGTTCAGCTATGGTCAAGAGAGATTAGTGATAAAAGTGTTTTGCCAACCTTTATGTTAAGTGCTGCCACTTTGCCTTTTATTGGTCCAGT
>JAJRUF010000053.1 GCA_024277935.1 Gammaproteobacteria bacterium | reverse complement strand
TCAGTTTCAGTTTCAGTTTCAGTTTCAGTTTCAGTTTCAGTTTCAGTTTCAGCATCAGTTTCAGTTTCAGCATCAGCATCAGTTTCAGCAACATTCTCTGTATCGTCTTCTGTTGCTTCTGAAATTTCGGGTTCTTCCTCTGTTATTTTATCTTCAGTTTTTACAGGCTGTTGTATATCACTTAAATTAGGTACAAAGTATAAATACTGATCGAGTAATCCACATAAATTCTGATAAAACTCTGCAATTGTCGTTTTCTCAATTTGCTGCTTTACAAACTGTTGCATAAATTGTTTTTCTGCTTCAATCATATACTCAGCTGATTCCAGAGCTTCTGAAGGGGCTAAGGTATATTCGTTTTCTAATAGCTGTGCTAAAGTTGATACTCGTGGTTTTTGCTGTTCATCAATCGCTTGCAATAATTTCTCAAGCTGCTGAGAGAATACTTTTCTTCGCTTCCATTCTAAAAATAATAAAATACAAACCACCACCAACAGCACGCTGGCTATTTCTAGTATTAATATACTACTTGTTGCACTCATCATTATTTTAACTCTCTTTTTTTATAGTTTTACCGATTTTTTGGCTCGCTTGCTGAAAAATATCAAACATTTTTTTACTACTATTTTCTAACTCAAGTTCAGTTTGTGTACCACTAAATACGCGTGTGTATTCGGCTGAGATTTCATCCATAGTACTCATTGCAATGGTTAATTGCTCAGCTAAACGCTTATTCTCCTCTGTTAACCTTTGTAGTTTCTGTTCATTCTCTTTGTTCTCGGCTTTGCCACTTGAAGTATAAGATATAACCTTACAATAAGGCTCAGACATTTTATCAATCTGTTGCTCTATCTTTCCTAATAATTTTACATCTCTCGTTAAGAAGGTTTTAATGATGTGCTGATATAAATTTCGCTCACTTGACTTAATTTCTGCCAATAAATTATTTAATACTTCCTGCTCAAGTTTGCAGTGAGTAGAAAACAAAGAGGCCAGCTTTTTTGCCTTAATATTTTCTGTATCCTGTAACTGGTCAATTACTTTAGCTGATGCAGCATGCTCTTTTTGTCTGTTATTTTTTGAAAATAAAAATATCAGTAATATCAATATAAACAATACTATGGATGCCTCTAGCATAAACAGCATTAACACTGAGTTTAGTTCTATCATTAGTCTAACCTACTCAATAATTGATCTTGTTTTGCGGCTGATTGTTTTTTTACATATTTATACACAAAAAAACCAATGGCAATAAATACAATATTAATCATTAAAATAATAATAATGGTTTTCATCCAGTTAACAGGCTCAGGCTCAACATTATCTACCACCTTATCATCCACAATTTCAACTGCTTTTTTGTCAGCTATTTTTGCTAGTTTATTAGGTTTTTTCTTTGCTGGCTTAATATCGGGCACTTTAGGTTTTGCTGAGCGAAACAAAGCAGCATTAACTGTAACAGGAAGGATCACCGGTGATATTGACTCACCTTGTGGCGTATTCGCTATCACAGAAAAGTTTACTATTTTGCTAGCACCTGTCTCAGGCTCATTGACTAATAATTTCCATTGGCCGGACTTTTTCTCAATTACTTGCTTGACTGTTTGTTTCCCTAACTGACTGATGCTTGCTTCTATGGTTATCATATCTGTATTAATCGCAAACTTATTGGGTATTAGTTCAATGGTTACTTTATGTAAAGTTGGATCAATATGTTTTTTAACAGTGATTAAACTATTTATTACTTCTATAACCTGAGTAATCTCACGCTTAAAAGTTTGGCCATCTGCAATAATTTTTAGCGTATGCCTGCCGGGTTTTAGTTCCAGTCCTAATGTTTTCCTAAAAAGACCTCGCTTTCCACTAACAGCTGTCATTTTAAATCTTTGACCATCTTCTAAAAATATTGAAAGATCAATCAATTGTAGAAAATCACTTCGAGTAATAAGTTGTTGTTGGTTAGTAAAAAAACCACTGACTTCGAAGTTATCTTTAAATAAAATATGGGTCGGTATTTCATCAAGCTCAAATTTCAAATCCGTCACGATCATCACTTGGTTATCAGGGTCTATATTGCCAATAATTCGCCATAGCCCTACCTTCGGTTTTTTTATTGTGACTAAATCATAATTGTTTTCACTTAACCAAGAAACCTTGCTTGACCGGCTTTTAAGGTTTATTTTTTTGTTACTAGGTGTCATTAACTGAGGATGTTTAGAACCTGTTTGTTTAAAAATAAGCACTGAAAATTCTTTAATAGCTTTATCTATAGTAAAAGTATTCCCTACCAGAGGTGCTGTATCTTGTGGAATGGCTTGTTTAAATAGCTTAAAAAAAACTTTTTGCAGTTGATCGGCTGACTGAGCCGTTTCTGACCAGCCACCCGTGCCAGTAGCTAGTTTTTCAAGCAACTCAGCATCTGCATCTTTTGATAAAGCAATCGTTTGAACCTTAATCCCAGCTTGTTGCAACAAAGGAATCTGCTGTTCCATAATTCTTGCTCTAGACTCAGCACTTTGCATAATATCTTTAGAGGTATCAACCATGCCATCTGTTAAAATAATTAAAGACCTGTTCTGCATACTGGGTGATAAAAGCCATTTCTTAGTCGATTGATCTATAGCCTCTTCAATATTAGTTAATAAGCCTCTAGAATGAATTTTATTAATTTTTAATAGAGCTTTCTGCTTCCATTGCTTGTTAACTCTTCCCATTTTTACCAGTTCTGAAGTTTTTTCAGAAAACAGCCAAAGTCCTACTTTTGAGCCATTGGGTAATAAATTAATCAGTAATTTAACAGCGGGGATTCTTAAATTTTTAGGGTCATTTTTTTTCATACTTCCTGAAACATCAATCAGCACCTGCAACTTATTACCCCTTTTTGATTTTTTATCAGCCGCATAACTAGCAACACAGATACAGCTAGATAAAAAACAAATTAAAACAAATTTTAATTTAGTGTGCATTGGAATTTATTAATTATTAATGTTATAAGTTGTAAATATAGCTTAAATATAACAACATACAGGTGAAATATGGTTTCATTAAATCCCCCCGTTTGTGATTTTGGTAAAAAAGCAGTTGATTTTGATCTGCCAGGTACGGACGGGCAACACTGGACCCTAGAAAAATGCATGGGAGAAAAAGGCTTATTAGTGATGTTTATTTGTAATCACTGTCCCTATGTCAAAGCAATACATCAACGCTTATTAAGAGATACTGCTGAACTTAAATCTCTTGGTATAGCATCAGTTGCGATCTCATCAAATGATGTGAATAAATACCCTGAAGATAGTTTTGAAAATATGCAGCTATTGGCAAAACAGTTAAATTTTGATTTTCCTTATTTATTGGATGAAACGCAAGAAGTAGCTAAACAATATGGTGCAGTTTGCACGCCTGATTTTTTTGGATATAACAACCGCTTAGAATTACAATACAGAGGCAGGTTAGATGCCAGTAAAAAAGAAACGGCTGACAAAAATGTAAAACGTGATTTATTTGATGCAATGAAGCAAGTCGCTCAAACTAAACATGGACCAAAAGAACAAATAGCCAGTATAGGTTGCTCTATAAAATGGAAAACAGAGTGATAAACAAGTGGAAGTGTTAAATATTTATCGGGCCTTACTCTATAGAGACAAAGCTTGCCTTGCCTCTATAGTCATTAATATGTAAGTAAGAGGGCATAAAAGATCTAACATTTTTTACCACAGAGAGTTCTGAGGACACAGAGTTTTTTGAGTTCTAAGACTCCGTGTTCTCAGTGCTCTCTGTGGTTGTTTTGAATATTTATTTATATTGCTTTTTGTTCAAATAATTTTGAACGACTACTTATTTAACATTTTAATCGCCAAATCAGCCATATTTTTAGACCCACCACCTTTTCCTAGTTTCTCTTTTACAATCGCCAGCTCTATCAATATCGTTTCTCTGTATTGTTTGTTGTATAAAATGGCATTGATTTCATTGGCTAAATTCTCTACAGTCACATCTCGCTGAATAAGTTCTTTAACAATACCTTTACCAGCAATAATATTAGGCAAACCAATAAACTTGGTATTGACTAAATATTTAGCAAAAAAATAGGTGATTGCTGATAAGCGGTAAGCAATCACCATAGGTATTTGTAATAAAGCGATTTCCAATGATGCCGTTCCTGAGGTAGTCATAATAGCATCACAACATTGAATAACATCGTAAGGCTGATTCTTAATAATGGTTATATTAACGGATGAAGCTTGTAAATATGATTGTATTAATTCATCAGAAATTGAATCGGCTTGTGGTAATACAAATTGAATTTTGCTATGTTCTTTCTTCAGTTTCTCAGCGGCAGATAGCATGACAGGCAACATTCGCTTAATTTCATTAACCCGGCTACCTGGTAAAATCCCCACTATTGGCGAATCAGCGACTAAAGAAAAATACGCAAGGTCTTCTGTTTTGCTATGTATTGGATGCACCTTATCAACCGAAGGGTGCCCCACATAAGTTACAGGAACTTTTTCTGCTTCATAATAAGTGGTTTCAAATGGAAAAATGACGGCCATCATATCGATAGCTTTTCCATAAGTGATAACTCGACCAGGACGCCAGGCCCATACTTGCGGACTAACATAGAACAGAACTTTAATACCCTGTTGTTTTGCAAAGCGAGCCAACTTTAAATTAAATTCTTTATAATCGACACAAACCAATAAATCTGGTTTTTCTGATACCACTAATTTTTGCATTAATTTTAAAGCAGATCTTATCTCACCATAATGCTTTAACACTTCGACCAGGCCAATAACCGCAATATTAGACGAGTCACAACGAATATCAATACCCGCTTGCTGCATTTTTATACTACCCATCCCCAAACCATTCACAGTAGGCATCTGTTTTTTTAGTTCTTTAAACATATTGGCAGCATGCTGGTCACCTGAAGATTCTCCCGCGCTAAACATAATTTTAGTCATATATTTATTATTTAAAAATGAGATCTCTATTACAAAATAAAACTATCAATTTTTATTAAAAGTGAATAGTTCACAGAATATTCAGTTTTGTATTGCTAATATTTAATTAACAGTCAAATATTGGCTAGTAGAACATGGAAACGCAACTTTTAACTAACAACATAGTATCGTTAAAGTCTTGTAAAAATACAAGTAAAGTAAACAAAGGCAAGCAGAAAAAAATAAGCTTAGCAGATAGTTGCGCCCCTAATCATAAAGGCTTCTCTCAGCATAAAGTAGATTCTTTAAAAGAGTCCACTGATGAAGGCCTTTTTACAGGTTATCTTATTTGGTAAACAGAGTATAAAAAATCAACTTTAAAACTATCAAAAACCATAGAAAGTTTCTAAACACCTAAACTATGTACAATAATTTTTTTCAATTCCAATCAAATCCTTTTAGTCAGACACCACCTTCACAAAGTGTCTTCCTATCGACTAAGCACCAACTTGCACTAAATTCATTAATAAAAAAAGTGGATAACAGGTCTAGTGCAATATTTTTACTATTAGGTGCTGTTGGCGTAGGTAAATCTTGTTTAATCAAAGCATTAATTGAAAAAGTTGGCAGTAAAAATGATAAGCAAGTTATTAAACATTTAAACCCTAATTCGCGCTTGCAGTTATCAGCATCAGACCCCATTCATACCATTATGATTATGAAGTTGTTTTCTGAAACTTGCTCATTAAATGCTGATACACAACAATCGACTGTTTTTATTTTAGATAACGCCAATAACTTTACAGATCATTTTTTAGAAAACCTTTTAAGCAAAGTATTAGAACGTAATAAAAATAAACAAGCTACGTTATTAATTTTAACAGGACAAGCTGAACTAACAGCACAAGTCAAAAATTTACAAATAAAGCCTTATTCTACACAAGCAATAAAATCTTTACTATTAGAGCCCCTTAAAGCTGTAGAAATTAAAGATTATATTAACTATCGTTTGTTTTGTGCGAATTATTCTAAGGGCACATTATTTTCGGATGACGCAATTCAATATATAGCAGAAATTTCTAAAGGTATTCCATGGTTAATTAATACTATTTGTAGTGTTAGTATATTTCAAGCGAGTAATAATAAACATGAGTCTATTAATAAAGAGACGGTAGAACTAGCGACTGAATTTTGTTTTTTGGCTAAGGACTATCTAGAAGAGAAAGAAACTGCAATAGCAGAGCAAAGAAATCCAGCTTCTCTTAGCTGTCGGTCGGTCACAAACTCAACTCTTTGTATCTAACAACTCGTGAATTAATGAAGTTGCATAACTCCCAGCAGGTAAAGAGAACTTAAGCAGTAAAGTTGTTTTACCTTGAAATTCCCATTGTAAATTTTTAACCATTACTCTTAAAGCTCTACGGGCAGAGATTAAATCTAATTTCAGTAACCCATTAGTTAATATTTGATTTTCTATAAGAATTTCTGCTTCAATTTTCTGTGCCTCAGCACTTACCTCATCTTCACCTTTTCCAAACATCATGCCTGTAGGGTGAATTTTATAAGCTCTTATGCGCTCTAATACTGACCTATCCAGCTGTTTGGCTTTGAAGTAACTGTTCGATTTGTCAAAAATAAAAATATCACCCGCTATTGCTTGGTTCCAGTTATTAATTTCTATTCTTTTTGCTAGCAATTGATTGAATAAATAGGACCTGGCGGCTGATAAATAAAGACTACGCTGTTCTCTTTTTATTTTTTCACCGTCAAAAAATGCTAACGCTTTATTTACATTTTGTCCCTGTCGACCAAACCGCTGCTCTCCAAAGTAATTAGGGAAACCCTGAATTTTAATTTGCTGAAGTTGCTGTTCAAGCTTGGTTTTATCACCTTGCCAATCTCTAATTAGGATTTCAAAATCATTTCCTGATAACACACCTCTTTTCAGTTTTCTGGCATGCCTTTGTACTTGTAAGATTTTAATGGTTTCAGTATTTAGTTGAGACCAGTCAGGGTCAGCTTTACCTGGTAACCATACGCTAAACCATTGTGTAGTCATAGCGTGGCGATCTTTTAAACCAGCAAAACTTACATCTCTTTGTCTAACACCTGCGAACCGTGATAGGAGTCGGGCAACATATTCAGTATTTTCACCACATTTCTCAATCTGTATAAAAACATGTTCACCTGTTCCTTCAGGCTGAAAAGAAAGCCGTTCTTTTACAATAAAATCTGCAGGCTTTGATTTAAGTTTTCCCTGGCTGTGTGGTCCACCATAAACACTAGGCCATTGGGGAATTTGGATAGTCGATTTATTCCAGTTTGTCATTATATTTTTGAAAATCTTAAAATAGCAAAAGAAAATATGCTTATTTGGTTTTACGCATCAAATATATTGACTAGCCAAAGTCGTATTCTCAACCCCATTTCACTGGTATAGCCCGTTGTAGTTAAAGCTATTTCTCCTTGCTTATTTAAAAAGAAAATTGATGGCACGCCTCTCGTTTGATATTTTTCTGCAATGTTTCCTAAAGGGTCATTAACAACATTCCAGTTTAATCTTTTTTTAGTCAGATAGTTTTGTACCATTTGTTTATCTCCTGATTTAACGGCTATCATCACTATTGGGTAATCAATTAATACTTGCGATATAGGTTGTTGCATCATTTTACAAATCCCACACCATGAAGCCCAAAAATAAATAATAGCTGGCCCATGGCTAATCATTTTCATTGCACTTTGCCCCGTTAATGTTTGTTGCGAGATAAGAGGTGGTTTACCTGTTTTTAGGCCAGGATTTATTAAGAACTGACCAGCAAAAATAATACTAGTAACAAGAATATAAAAAGCCATTTTTTTAAACCTAAACTTCATCATAATCCTTGTATCTGTCAATTTTCACCCGTTCTGTTTAAGCCAGAACTTGTGGCTTCTGTAATCTGGAAAATATGGTTTTAATTTTGTTGAGTTTGTTCGTGCAATTCAATATTGATAAGTCTAAGTGCGGCTAATACAGCTGCAAACACTTGATTAGAGTGAACGCCACGCGTTCTTCGTGTTTTTTTCTTGCAATTCCAGGTGATAACACACTCTGTAAGAGCATTAGTGTGTCCGCCTTTGGGTATTCTTACTTCGAAGTCTAATAGGGCAGGTAGGGTATAGTCATGTAGTTTCATAATTTTATTAATCGCATCAATAAAGGCATCAAAGCCACCATTTCCTGAGCCCGATGCAATATGTGTTTCACCTTTTACATCTACACGTACGCTGACAGTTGCTTCTAAGTTAAAACCACTGGTGATAGAACAGTTAAGTAATTTTATATGATGATAGTTTTTACTTTCTAATACATCAGCAATAATAAAAGGAAGGTCGTCTGTTGTGATAGTTTGTTTTGAATCGCCTAATTGTACGATTTTAGCTAATACTTTCTTTTGGTTCTCTTCGGATAACTCAAGGCCAAGTAGATCCAGGTTTTTTTTCAGGGAGGCTCTTCCGCTCATTTTACCTAAAGCATAGCTGGTTATCCGTGAAAAACGTTCAGGGACTAGTTTGCTTTTGTATAAATCACCTTTTTGGTCGCCATCTGCATGGATTCCTGCTGTTTGTGTAAAAACATCAGCTCCTGTGATAGGGGTGTTAGCTGCAATACGTTTACCCGAGTAATTTTCGATCATATTACTAGTGCTTACAAGGTGGCTTTCGTCAATTGATAAGCTGATGTTCATTTTGTCACGTAATACCACGGCAACCTGAGCGAGAGAGGCGTTTCCTGCGCGTTCTCCTAGACAATTGATAGTGCAATGGATGGAGTTTATACCTGCTCGTACTGCTGACATTACATTAGCTGTCGCCAGGCCATAATCATTGTGAGGGTGAAAATCAAATTGTAACTCCGGATAACGGTTACACATATCGCTTAGGTTACTATAGACTTCGTCTGGTGACATAACACCTAAGGTGTCTGGCAGCATAAAATGACTAATGCCTGAGTGTTGTAAATTATCCATTAAGCCAAATACATAGTCCCTATTATCAGTATATCCATTTGACCAATCTTCTAGGTAGGCATTAACCGTAAGCCCTTTTCCCAGTGCATAATCAACAGTTTTTAAAATATCACTGGTATGCTGTTTCAGGGTTTTTCCTAGTTGGTCTCTGCAATGTTTTTCACTACCTTTAGTAAGTAAATTGATAACACTGCCGCCAGCCTCTATAATCCAGTCGACACTGCGAGTATGGTTTACAAAACCTAATACCTCAACACAGCCATCAAAGCCTTCTTCTTTTGCCCAGTCATTAATCCGTTTGACTGCGAGTTTTTCACCTTCAGAGACACCTGCGGAAGCAACTTCAATACGGTCAACGCGTAAGGATTGAAGTAATGTTTTAGCGATATTGACCTTTTCATCAGGCGAGTAAGAAACGCCTTGAGTTTGTTCGCCATCACGTAGCGTGGTATCCATTAACTGGATATGTCGAGGAAGTGTGGACATGGTTGTTGCCTTAAGGAAGGAGGGTGATTGCTAATGATTGTAAGGAAGATAGCAATATGTGGAGGACTTTAGTCCGTCCACATATTGAGGTTTAGCAAAGTAGACTAAAGTCTGCTCTACAAATTAAGTCCAAAGCCAAGGGAAATTTTGCTTGTGCTTTTCTTCGTATTTATCAATAGAAGCAGATTGCTCAAGTGTTAAGCCTATATCATCTAAACCTTTGCTTAGATTGTCTTTACGAAAAGCATCAACTTCAAATTTAAAGCCATTACCTGCAGGAGTAATGATTTGCTGATTTTCTAAATCAATGGTAAAGCTTACGCCTTCGTTAGCATCAATTTCATCCATTAAGCGATCTAATTGATCTTTAGTAGCAACAATAGGTAGAATGCTATTTTTAAAACAGTTATTGTAAAAAATATCAGCATAGCTAGTCGAAATAATGGTATTGAAACCATAATCTTCAATAGCCCATGGTGCATGTTCACGAGATGACCCACAACCAAAGTTATCGCCAACAACTAATATTTTAGCACCTTTGAATGCTGCTTTGTTCAGCTCAAAATCCTTGTTATCGCTACCGTCTTCATTAAATCGCCAGTCGTGGAAAAGGTGTTGACCAAAACCACTTCGCTCAACTTTCTTAAGAAATTGCTTGGGAATAATTTGGTCTGTATCAACATTGCTTCTTCTCATTAATGCCGCAATGCTTTGGTGTTTTGTATATGCTTGCATATTATTTATCTCTATTAAAGGTTGCGGATATCAACAAAATGACCGGCTGAAGCGGCTGCGGCGGCCATAGCTGGAGATACTAAATGCGTACGCCCGCCTTTACCTTGTCGGCCTTCAAAGTTTCTATTTGAAGTGGATGCGCTACGTTGACCGGCAGTTAATTCATCACCGTTCATGGCAAGGCACATTGAGCAACCTGGCTCGCGCCATTCCCAGCCCGCTTCAGTAAAGATTTTATCTAAACCTTCATCTTCAGCCTGTTTTTTTACATGATAAGAGCCCGGTACAGCAATAGCTGTTACATTGTCCGCAACTTTTGTACCTTTGGTTATATCTGCAGCAATACGGAAATCTTCAATACGACCATTAGTGCATGAGCCAATAAAAATTAAATCAACAGCAATATCAGTGATTTTTGTATGTGCTTTAAGCCCCATATAATTTAAAGCATCTTTACAAGCTTGGCTCTTAATTTTATCATCAAAATCTTCAGGGGCAGGGATGATGTTGTTAACGCCTGTTACTTGCTCAGGTGACGTTCCCCAGGTTACTTGAGGTTCAATATCAGCAGCTTTTAAAATGATGGTTGTATCGTATTTGGCACCATGGTCGCTAGGAAGTGTTTTCCAATAGGCTAAAGCTTTATCCCAATTTTCACCGGATGGTACAAACTCACGCCCTTTTAAATAGTCATACGTTTTTTGATCTGGAGCAACAAGCCCAGCCCTAGCCCCAGCCTCAATAGCCATATTACAAAGTGTCATTCGGCCTTCCATAGAAAGCTTGGAAATTGCTTCACCCGCATACTCAATAACATGGCCTGTACCACCTGCAGTACCAATTTTTCCTGTAATTGCTAAGGCAATATCTTTTGCTGAGGCGTATTTCGATAATTCACCATCAATCTGAATCAGCATGGTTTTTGATTTTTTCTGCGGTAATGTTTGTGTGGCCATTACATGTTCAACTTCTGATGTGCCAATACCAAAAGCTAATGCGCCGAAAGCACCATGGGTTGCTGTATGGCTATCACCACAAACCACAATCATACCTGGGGGCACAAAGCCATGCTCAGGTACCACAATATGAATAACGCCATTGTTTGGGTTTTTCATATCATATAAATTGAGGTCATTTTCTTTGCAGTTATCGGCCATTGTCTCAATTTGTTTTTTAGCAATAGGGTCTGCAATAGGCAAATTTCTATTTTTAGTGGGTACGCAGTGATCCATGGTGGCTAAAATACTATGAGGGTTGCGCACCTTACGATTAGCATTTCTTAGCCCCTCAAAAGCTTGAGGGCTGGTTACTTCATGCATTAGATGGCGGTCAACATAAAGTAAAGGGGCTTGACCTGCTGCTTCAACCACAAAATGGCTGTCCCAGATCTTTTCGTACATCGTTTTTTTCATAATATATTCCAAAACTTTTGCTCAGTTAAAAGCAGATTGAGCGAGTAAAACAGTAATCAACCCATTATTATCGCTTAAAGCTGGGTGTTATTGCAATCATAGTATTTGTTGTTTTAATGGTTTATTTGTTGTTACACTGTCACATTATAAACAAATAGTAAATAATTAATTGATTGTTGATGATATTGTTTAAAATTTTTAGTCATGTATTATATGCGGCTATTGAGAGTTCATTGTGACTCTTTAACTAAATCAATTAACTAAAATATAGGAAAATAGTACAGACATGAAAAAAGATATAGCAATTGGAACATTATTCATTACTGGATTGTGGGGGTTTATTTCAGGTGCTTTTATTATTTCAACCGTTATGTTTGGAGCTTCCGCTATGTTAAGTAATATCTTTTTAAGAGAAAGATTAGACTAAATTCATATACCTCCTCGTTGTGATAGCAGCAAGAAACTGCGAACTTTTAACCTCTAACATCTATTGGTGGCAGAGGTTTTTTTTTAGGGTTTAATTAAACACTGTTCAGTTAATGTTCATGATGTTTGCCGTATTCTAAAC
Source organism: Gammaproteobacteria bacterium (assembly GCA_024277935.1). Taxonomy (GTDB): domain Bacteria; phylum Pseudomonadota; class Gammaproteobacteria; order Methylococcales; family Methylomonadaceae; genus QPIN01. The sequence goes on along the minus strand of JAJRUF010000053.1, from coordinate 10,107 downwards.
TCAACATCAAACAACGCAGGAGAAAGTCATGAAAATGTTCACTTTGATAGTCATATTAATGCTTACCCCTTTTGCTAGTTATGCAGAAAGGAATGAGCATTTTAAACATAGAAGCCATGAACAGCAGCAGAACGACAATTTATATTTTTGGCAAAAGGTTGACCAGCGTCAATATAACCAAGACTATAGAATAGAGCGAGGCATTCAAACAGGGCAGTTAACCCGTAGAGAGGCTAGAAAATTATTCAGGGAACAAAAGCGTGCTGCCAGACAGATTAGGTATTACAAGAGATATAACTTTTTAAACTATAGAGACAAAAGAGAGGTAATGGAGTGTTTAGATTATGTTAGCGATAAAATCAGGGATTTAAAGCATAATCAATATTATGCTTATAGGGATGAATATAAACATAAAAAGCATTATAAACAGCGTTATTCTAATAATAGGAATTATGGCGATGAGCGTTATTTATCATGGGTAGATAGAGATGTATCGGCTGGGATATATTTTCGGTTTTAATAATTACTGTTAAATGTATGGGGAATTATTGTAGAAACAAGGTATGCTTTGTCTCTTCTCAATCGGCACATAGAGAGCTCCTTAATTAACCTGGCAATTAAGGAGTTTCTTGCTAAAAAGCTTCTTGAGGTGTAACGATGAAGGGGGAACTCTTGAAGCCATTAATTCAGTTAAATCTGGAAAATTGATTGGAGAAAAAGAAGTCACTGATTGGCTCGAAAGTTGGGAGGTGAAAAATGAGTTGAACTACCAAGTCCTTGAAAATCGCATATACACCAGAATCAATAAATAATTTAAAAAGGCTTAGAAAATTCATTGAAGTATAAGAAATCCGTTAGCCACCCAACGTGTAGCAACGTCAATATTAAAGGGTATAAGATCCCTAAAGAATAGGAGTTTTTTTAACAGTACTTTGGCTCAACCATCGTAATTGACCTAGCTCTGCTATAATATGTTAATTTTTATTGGGCAATACACTTATGGCTAGTGATAGTTTTTCATCTCTTTCAATTTCTAGAGCACAAGTTGCTAATCTTGACTCTCTCGGGTATCTCAAAATGACAGCTATCCAGGTTCAAAGCTTACCTTCTGTATTAGCAGGGAAAGATGTTATCGCCCAAGCAAAAACGGGGAGTGGTAAAACGGCAACCTTTGGAATTGGTTTATTAGAGAAAATCAACTCTCGTTTTTTTGGTGCCCAGGCTTTAATTCTATGTCCTACTCGCGAATTAGCCGACCAGGTTGGTAAAGAAATTCGAAAATTAGCCCGCTGTACACCCAATATAAAAGTAGTGATATTATGCGGTGGCAAACCTTTTCAATTTCAAAGAGCGTCATTAGAACACGGTGCTCATATTATCGTGGGTACACCAGGACGAATTCAAGATCATTTAAACCGAGAAACTTTAAACCTTAATGGGCTAAATACATTAGTTTTAGACGAAGCTGATAGAATGTTGGATATGGGATTCTCAGAAGTCATCAATGAAATTATTGAACAAACCCCTAAATCACGCCAAACACTTCTTTTTTCTGCCACTTACCCTGATAGTATCCGTCAAATGTGCCATGCTATTTTAAATGATCCTGTGATGGTCAGTGTTGAATCAGAACATCGAGCCAATATTATCGAACAAGTCTTTTATAAAGTCCCAGAGTATGATCGTAATGACATTTTATTAGCCCTTTTTGAACATTTCCAACCTGAAACTAGCGTAGTTTTTTGTCATACAAAAAAACAGTGCGATGAAGTTGCCCATTTTCTAGAAGGGCATAATATTGAAGCATTAGCTATTCATGGTGATTTAGAACAAAGAGACCGCGATCAGGTTTTAATTCGCTTTGCCAATAAAAGTTGCTCTGTTTTAGTCGCAACGGACGTTGCTGCTCGTGGTTTAGATATTAAATCATTATCAGCTGTTATTAATTATGAATTACCGCGAGACCCCGAAATATTTATCCATAGAATTGGACGAACAGGTAGGGCAGGGGAGCAAGGAATTGCTTTAAGCCTATTTACTCAAGCTGAAAATATGCGAGTAAAGGCTATTGAAGAATATCAAGATAAAGCTTGTAATATTGAAAATGTAAACAGCTTAAATCGTGATGCTAAATTTAGCGTACATCCTGTAATGGCAACGATGCAAATAGATGTGGGTCGCAAGAATAAAATTCGCCCTGGAGATATATTAGGTGCATTAACTGGGGATGCAGGTCTGTCAGCTTCACAAATCGGTAAAATTGATATTTTTGATATTGCCAGCTATATTGCAATTGACCGTAAAGCTTTACGTAAGGTGCTTGGTTACTTTGCCAATGGTAAAATTAAAGGGCGACTTGTTCGAGCGCGTATGATCAGTTAGATAATAGAACCCACCCCGTTTCAAAATAATAACTTTAAACAAATAATAATGAGTATAGAAAAAGTTTTAAAAACACGTAGTGAATCAAAATGTGAACTATGTACTGCAACAGAAGAATTGAGTGTTTATGAAGTACCACCCACATCAAATGCTAGTGCCGATGAATCAATCTTAATATGTCAAACTTGTTTAGACCAAATAGAAAATACAGAAAAAGTTGATATTCACCACTGGCATTGTCTAAATGATAGTATGTGGAGCCAAATTCCGGCAGTGCAAGTTGTTGCATGGCGTATGCTGACTCGTTTACGCTCTGAAACATGGGCACAAGACTTATTAGATATGCTATACCTTGATGATGATAATTTAGCATGGGCAAAAGCGACAGGTGAAGATATCAGTGACGAAGATATTGTAAAACATATTGATAGTAATGGCGTTGTATTATCAACAGGGGATACAGTAACCTTAATTAAAGACTTAAATGTTAAAGGTGGTGGGTTTACGGCCAAAAGAGGGACAGCCGTTCGTGGAATATCACTAGTTGCTGATAATCCAGAACATATTGAGGGTCGAGTTAGTGGACAACAAATTGTCATTCTCACTAAATTTGTTAAAAAATCAAACTGATTATAGCCTAATGTTATAAATTTTAAGCTTAGTCATATGTATATGTAAAGGAAAAGACTATTGGATATATATGCTCTCTATAGTTATGCTTCAGCAAGCATAGCTTATTTTTTATTATTTGGACTAATACTTATCCAAATTAATAAAAGTGAATTTGGTAAAATAAGTGCTGTCACAGTATTATTTAGCCTGATTTGGGCATCATCTATAGTCTTTGTTATACAACATAATTCTTTTTATATTCAAGATATTTTCCCCATTGAATCCCTTCGCAACCTAGCGTGGTATTTTTTACTAAGTGCATTAATTTCAAAACAACAATTTGATGATAAATATTATTTTTTGAAAAAGGGCTGGAAAGCTCCGCTTATTGTTTTTGCTATTCTTGCTATTATTGTACTCGAATTTATCCCAGATTTACGTTACTTATTTCAACAAATTATCGGCTTTGATTTTAGGCCACTCGCTCATATTTGCTTTTCTCTTATAGGCTTGATTTTAATAGAACAACTTTATCGTAATGCAGCTCAAGAGCAACGCTGGGCGATAAAGTTTATCTGTATGGGGCTCTCATTTATCTTTGCCATTGACTTTGTTTTTTATAGCAAATCTTTGTTATTTCATGAGCTGGATTCAACATTATGGCAATTAAGGGGGCTGGTAAACTTTTTTATCGTTCCTTTATTGGCTATCTCTTTGTATAGATTAAGCCAGAATCTGGTTAAGATCCAAGTCTCTAATAAGGTCATATTCCATAGTGCCGTTCTATTAGGAGCAGGTATATATCTGCTTATTATGTCTTTGGCAGGCTATTATATAAAAATCTATGGTGGAAACTGGGGCGCAATCGCTCAAGTTAGTTTTATATTTTTAGCCGTTATATTGCTACTTATTTTCTTTGTTTCAGGAAAAATACGCGCTTTAGCAAAAGTTTATTTTAGTAAGCACCTTTATCAGCAACGTTATGACTACCGTGATGAATGGATAAAACTCAGTAAAAAAATCGCAGAGCTTGATAACCTTGATGACTTAAGCTATTTAGTTGTTCAAACGATGGCAAATATTGTTGATAGTTCAGCTGGTGGCTTATGGGTTCAGAATGCACAAGGAAACTATTCTCTAACAGCTGATATTAGTCTGGATGCTCAAAATAAGCAGCAAATTAATAAAGATGATAAGTTGATTGAATTTATTTCAAAAAAACAATGGGTCATAGATTTTGTAGAGTACTTTAATGATCCTGATGTATATGCAGGTTTAGGTTTGGATAAATGGTATGCTGAATTTGAAGATATATGGTTGATTATCCCTTTGATACAAAAAAATACATTAGAAGGTTTTGTCGTTCTTACTCAAGCACGCGTTCCTAGACAAATAGATTGGGAAGACCATGATTTATTAAAAACATCAGGGATGCAACTCGCTAATGCACTCGTTCTAACCAAGATAAGTGACGATTTGAGTCGAGCAAGACAATTTGAAGCCTATAATAGATTTTCGGCCTTTTTAGTGCATGACTTAAAAAACCTTGTTGCACAAATTTCATTAATTGTAAAAAACTCAGAAAAACACAAAAGAAACCCAGAATTTGTTGATGACTCTATAGAAACCTTAGAGAATGTAGTGTCAAAAATTGATAATATCCTTAGTCAATTAAAAAAAGGAAACCAACCTGAAAATATGGACGTTAAAATTGATTTAGCTAAAGTCATATTTGATGTTATTGCCCAACAAGCTTCTAATCGCCCAATGGTAACCACTAATGCTGAAGGTAATTACTATTGGGTTGTTGCTGAAAAAGAAAAACTGACAGCAATACTAGGACACCTTGTACAAAATGCACAAGAAGCAACTGAAGATACAGGAACTGTGCGTATTGAAATATCCAATAATACAGCCAATATTGAAATAAAAATTATAGACTCAGGAAGTGGAATGGATGATAAATTTATTCAACAACGATTATTTAAACCTTTTGATACCACAAAGGCAATGCAGGTATGGGAATTGGTGTTTATGAGGCTCAAGAGTATATTTTGCAACAATCGGGACAAATTGATGTACAAAGTACAGTGGGGAAGGGTACTACATTTACTATTTCTTTACCCCGAGCAAGATAGAAATTAATGCGTTAAAAATAAGAAAAATAAGAAATTTAATCTATTATTAAATTATTAAAAAAAAGTCCATTGGGAAAATTATTTTCCTTTTATAAGCAAAACTTAGAAAATATTATGGAATCAAAAAAAGTATTACTAATAATAGAAGATGATCCAGGTATACAAAAACAATTAAAATGGAGCTTTGATAATTATGAAACGATTATAGCGGGTGATCGGGAAGAAGCCATTACAGCATTAAGACGATTTATGCCCAGCGTGGTTACATTAGATTTAGGTTTACCACCAGACCCTACAAATGCCAGTGAAGGTCTTGCAACATTAAAAGAAATACTACAACTAGCACCCGAAACTAAAGTGATCGTTGTAACAGGTAATGATGAAAGAGACAATGCCATTAAAGCTGTTGCAATGGGAGCGTATGACTTCTATCAAAAACCTGTTGACCTGGATATATTAAACCTGATTATAGATCGTGCATTTCAGTTAAAGGCCTTAGAAAAAGAAAATTTAATCTTAACTAAAAATATTGAGGAACCTTTAAAAGGCATTATTGCGACCAGTGAAAAAATGCAAGACCTATCAAAAATGATAGAAAAAATTGCACCAACCAATGCGACAATACTATTATTAGGCGAAAGTGGAACAGGCAAGGAAGTTTTAGCAAAAGCGGTTCACCACTTAAGTGACCGATCAAAAAAACCTTTTATAGCCGTTAACTGTGCGGCAATTCCTGATAGCTTATTAGAAAGTGAATTATTTGGCTATGAAAAAGGAGCTTTTACAGGCGCAACTAAGCAAACTAAAGGCAAAATAGAATATGCTGAAGGAGGCACTTTTTTTCTTGATGAAATTGGTGATCTTCCTTTCTCCCTACAAGCCAAGCTACTTAGATTTATTCAAGAGCGTAAAATCGAACGATTAGGGGGGCGTGAAGAAATTACTGTTGATGTTAGAATTGTTTGTGCCACACACCAAAATATTCTAAAGCAAATTGATGAGGGGGTATTTCGAGAAGATTTATATTATCGCATTAATGAAATCACAGTTGATATACCACCATTAAGGGAAAGAGAAGGTGATGCTATTGTCATTGCTACGGCTTTATTAAAACGTTTTAGTGATGAAAATGGAAAAAATGTTAAACAATTTAGTCAAGAGGCTGCACAACTAATTGAAAGCTACCCATGGCCAGGTAATATTCGTCAGTTAGAAAATAAAATTAAAAGAGCTGTAATCATGGCTGATGATTCAACTTTAACAGTAGAAGATTTAGATTTGAACCAAGCAGATGAAGCCGTTGAGGAAGAATTTCCTTTAAATTTAAAAAAAGTCAGAGAAGTGGCTGAAACAGCAGCAATAAAACGTGCGCTTGCTTATTCAAATAACCACGTATCTAATGCAGCAAAATTACTAGGGGTCACACGCCCGACTTTATACTCACTATTTTCTAAATATGGTATTGAGGTTTAAAGGTAATGACTCACTGTGTTCCGTAAGGTAGATAAAAAATTAAACGTTACCCCTGAGAAGTTGACCTTATCTCACATAAACAAATACATAATAACCAACCTCTGTTAATAATTATCTGGATGGCACCATTAGTCCTTGGTGGCTTTGGTTATCTGCTAGATAAAGCAACAGAGTCTATAAAACAGCAGATGCTTCTGTCCGAAAGTCAGAAACTGACTCTAGAAACTATTTTTGAAACGGTAGGAAGTGCCATTGTATCAATCAATAAAAAAGGGATAATCACTAATTTTAATCATGCGGCTGAGAAAATATTTGGCTATCAAGCTAATAAAGTGATTGGGGAAAATGTAAAAATCTTAATGCCTGAAGAGATTGCTATCCAACATGAGAAGTGAGCAACACTTTGACCCTGATGTTGTAACTGCTTTTGTTGAAAATGAAGAATCTTTTTTTAAAATTTCTGAAACAATGGCAGATGATATTTAACATAGTTTCAGCGGTATAAGAAATATAGAAGGGTAAACAATCAAAGCTACTGAAGTTAATTTTATTACGGCTTATGTAATTTAACATAATATACATTATGCGAAGTCATTGGTAGGTTTTTTTATACACCTAATCCTTATTGAAATTCAATATTTTCAACACCATTAAGCACTATAAAATGTTTTCCTTTTGCTCTGGATATTAAAGTAACTCCTGACTGCTTGGCCATATCTAAACCCATTTGCGTAGCACCTGAACGAGATAAGAGAATGGGAATACCCATTTGAGAAATCTTAATAACCATTTCTGAAGTTAAGCGTCCTGTTGTATAAAAAATTTTATTATGCCCTGAAATTTGATTTAACCACATATAGCCTGCAATTGAATCCACTGCATTATGCCTGCCCACATCTTCAATAAAGAAATCTATTTCACTACCAGAACATAAAGCGCAGCCATGTACTGCACCCGCTTTTTTATACACTTCATTATGCGAGCGTAAAGAATTTAATAATGCATAAATTGTTGATTGTTTAATTAATAAAGTAGGAACTGTAATATTTTTTAACTTATCCAATAATCGGCCAAAGACAGTGCCTTGCCCACAACCTGTCGTCACCGTTCTTTGTTCCATTTGTTTGGAAAAATCAGCTGTTTGTTTTTTTGTCACTACAGCAACCGCTTCAGTTTCCCAGTCAACCTGAACTATTTTCAGTTCATCAATACATTCAAAAAACCCCTGGTTTTTTAAATAGCCTAAGGTTAATAATTCTGGGTGTGTACCCATCGTCATTAAGGTAACAATCTCTTGTTTATCTACATATAAAGTTAATGCTCTTTCACCCACTAATTCTAGTTGTCTTTCTGCGCCTGTTTCATCAAAACCAAGAACTGATTTAGAAAAACCTAATCCAGCATTTGAAATTTCTGGTTTACTTAAATTAGTCATATTTGATGCTCTCCAAAGCATTTAACTCAGGTAATGTATTAATATTTAAAAACACATCAGCTGATCGACTAAAATCAACCTTAATTAGCTTATGTTTTTCCAACCATAAATCAATCTTACGGTCACCTTGCTGTAAATAATTACTTAAACTCGTTTGTAAGGATGTTTTTAAGGCTAAAAATACTGGATGAATACGTTCACCATCAAAAGCAACAGCAATATCCGCATTATTTTCAGTTAAGCTGCTAATAAGTCGAGTTAAGTGCTCTGCTGTTATTAAAGGTGAATCACAAGGTATTACGCATAAAATTTCAGTGTCGGCATTAATCATAGCTGACAACATACCGGCCAAAGGCCCATCAAAACTATTGTTTTGGTCTGAAATCACTTGATAACCTAATTGGCTATACTCAGAAATATTTAGATTAGCATTAATAAATACAGTGGATGCAACTTGAACCATTGCATCCACTGCATAACTTACCATAGGTCTGTTATGATAATTAATTAAGCCTTTATCTTGATTATTCATTCGACGGGCCAATCCACCCGCCAAAACCACACCAGTTACCTTGTTTTTATTATTTATCATGTTAAAAATTAAAAAAATATTAATAATCGTAATTTTACCCTTAATTGCTGGCTGTGTATCAGTACTCCCCTCCTCCACTGAAGAAATCATTCATTATTATCAGGCTGAGAGTAAAAAGCCTTATGATGATATATTGGCAGAGTTGGAAATTGCTATAGCAGAACACAACTTTCGTATTACAGGACACAGCCGTGTAGGAAAGGTAATTAGAGGCAGGGGAACAAAAGACTTTCCTGAATATGATACTGTCCAATTTTGTAATTTAACCCATGCAAAAACCCTACTACAACTCTCGCCACATGCAGTTAGTTATATGCCATGTAACGTGGTTATCTACCAGTTTAAAGGTAAAACGATAATTAAAACACATTTATTACCTGTAAATACTGAGAATAAAAAGCTTAATAATTTTTCTAAAAAAATAAATAATAAACTCAGACAAATAGTTGATTTTGCAGCTGAAGAATAAGTTGGGGCAATCCCTTGTGGTTACCATAAGAGGGGGTTCCAAGTGGGGCAACCACAAGGGATTGCCCCTACAAGTTTTTTGTTTGTGCAGTTTGCAGGAAATACGGTTTTAAAATGAGGTAAAGATACAGTTAAATATCAGCAGTAATTTAGATCATTAGATCATTTCTAAGCTGATCTGATAACTTTTACTTACTAGCATCTGGGTAAAATAATTGTTCCCCCCCTTTTTTATAGTCTGCAATAATTTTTTGCCCTTCAGGGCTAATAACAAAGTCAATATATTTTTTAGCCAATAAGTAATTAACACTAGGATGTACTTTAGGATTTACAGCCATAACATGATAGGGGTTAAATAATAAGGAATCACCTTCAAACAAGACTTTTAAGCTTATTTTGTCGGAATATGCTATCTCAGTTCCTCTATCAGTTAAAACATAAGCTTGTTTTTCATCTGCCATACGTAATACTGCTCCCATTCCCTGCCCTGCTGACACGTACCAGTTACCTTTAGGTTCTATAGCCGCTAATTGCCATAATTTTTTTTCTTTTTTATGCGTTCCGGAGTCATCACCGCGTGAAATAAATACGGCTTGTGTTGAGCTAATCTTTTTTAAAGCATCAATAACCGTTGTTGATTCAGCAATCCTAGCGGGATCATTTGCTGGCCCAACAATCACAAAATCATTATGCATAACAGCGGCTCGATCAATAAAATGACCTTGTTTAACATATTTCAATTCTGCAGTAGGTGCATGCACAAATACTACGTCTACATCACCATTACCACCTATTTTTAAGGCCTTCCCTGTTCCGACTGCAATCACATCAAGCCTTACATTATTTTGTTTTTCAAAAACAGGATCTAATACGGCTAATAAGCCAGAGTTTTCAGTACTGGTTGTAGTGGACATTCTTAAAATATTCTCGGCTATGCTTGGAGTAGCAAGCAGTAAAAATACATTAAATAGTAACGCATTTAACCATTGTAATTTTTTCATTATATT
>JAJRUF010000052.1 GCA_024277935.1 Gammaproteobacteria bacterium | reverse complement strand
TAACATTAGGACAAACTGTTGAGATCGCCTATGTAGACCAAATGCGTGATGATATGGACCCTAAAAAAACAGTCTGGGAAGAAGTATCTGATGGTCTGGATTTAATTACCGTAGGTAATTATGAAACCTCATCTCGAGCCTATCTAGGCCGCTTTAATTTTAAAGGTGCAGACCAACAAAAGCATATTGCTAACTTATCAGGTGGAGAACGAAACCGCGTTCATTTAGCCAAGCTACTAAAGAGTGGGGGTAATTTATTATTATTGGATGAACCTACTAATGATTTAGATGTTGAAACCCTACGTGCCCTGGAAGAAGCTATTTTATCCTTTCCTGGTTGTGCGGTTGTTATTTCGCATGACCGCTGGTTTTTAGATAGAATTGCTACCCATATTTTAGCCTTTGAAGGCGATAGTGAAGTTGTTTGGTTTGAAGGTAACTACGAAGATTATGAAGCAGACCGCCATAAACGTTTAGGAACTGATGCTGATAAACCGCATCGTATTAAATACAAAAAAATATAAGAGTGCTGTAGAATTAAGGTTATAAGTTCCTTGATTCTACTTTTCTGAATCAAGGCTACTTCAGGTTTCTTCATTGCAAAAAAGCACGGCTTTAGCCGTGCTTTTTTGCTTTATACAAAGTGTTTTTACTTACCAATTATAACTTAAAGTTGCATAGAGATTACGTCCTGGCATTGCGACACGTCCATTTGCACGGTTGAAATTATTGTAACCCCCTAAATGATTAAAATGTTTACTATCTAAAACATTTTCAATACCTGTACCAATAGTTACACCTTGGTAAGGTACATATTGTCCACGTAAGTTAAGTAACATATAACCTTTAGTTTTTAATTCATCTACATTTGCAGTTGAATCACCATAGCCAATAACATCACCTTGATTAGCATAAAACACGCCTTCAACTGAACCCATCCAGCCAGACTGTTCATAAGTCAGCTGTGTTCTTCCATTTAAAGGTGCAATACGGTACAGATCATTATCACCTGTAGGCGAGTTAACCCGCATACCACGTACATAATTTAAACCTGCATCCAAACGCCAGTTATCATCAATAGTATAGCCAGCTTCTATATCAACTCCAAAAAGCTGTGCTTGAATATTACTGAATTGAAGAACATTTGTTTTTGCTTGAGCTTTTGCAATGGCTGTTCGCTCACCTTGAATATAATTGTCAACATAGTGATAAAAGAATCGAGGCGCTATAAAAGCCTTGTCATTATGCCAGTCAAAACCCAAATCAAATTGGTAAGCTGTTTCATGCTTCAGCCCTAGGTCACCAAGATATATATTTGCATCAGCCAATCCACCAGCCGCAGCACTTGGAGTCCATAGATAAAGTTCTTGGTAGGTAGGCGCACGATTTTTTCTAGCAAGCCCTACTTCAATATCTAATTGTGAAGAGGCTGAATAACGTAAAACAGCGGCTAAATCGACATCATTATAATTTTTAGTCCGTTCAAGAGCATTAAAGGCATTGCGATCTACCGATGAACCACCGCTAACTTCACCTGCATTCATCCAGGTATGTACATATCTGGCACCTAGCTCTAAAGCTAAGTCATCAGAAATTTCACCATTCCATTCTGTAAACAAACTATATCGATTTCTTTCTACACCATTAAAATAATTAATGGTTGGTGTTACTGTTTGCCCTCCCATAAAAATATCAGCTTTATGGTTCGCTTGATCGCCATCCACACCAATCGTTAATTCACCATCAAATAAAGGTAAAGCAAATGCCAAATCAATACCACCGGCCTCAACTTTTGTACGCATTGCTAACCCTGTACCGCCCGTTCGAATAGTATAATTATCCATCCAGTGCCGCATTTTCTGGTAAAAAATATTAGTTTTCAATTTATAGCCATCACCTAAATCCCATTTGTAGTTAGCATCATATAACCCACCCCTTACATAGATAATATCCATTGGGTTTCCAGGTGTTCCAGTATGCCCAGTATTATTATTACTGTAATTTATACCAAACTCATGTCCATCTCGCTGGTAGCCATAGCCGGCAGTGAAGGCCTCACGATCATATTTGGAATTTGGCTGTTTTTGGTTATTTCTAATTTTATAATTACGACCCTCTTCCTTACTACCACTTAAATACAGTTTATGATTTTTATTAGCAACCGCACCCAATAAAGCACCAAAATGTCCATCATCAACAGAGCCATAGCCCATTGATGCTGAACCACTGGTTTCTATGCCTTCACCCTCTGCAAAACGGCCTTTTTAGACTCCGCATGCATGGATCCACCAATGGTTTCAATACCCGCACTAACCGGTGATATACCCCTTTGGACTGTTAGTTTACCCGTTAAAGCTGCTGGAATATGACTTAAAGCGGGGTCCATACTGTTTGGCCCTACTTCTTTCATATTGGCCCCATCAATATTAATATTGATTCTGTTCCCCGACATTCCATGGTATGCAGCAATACCTGTTAAAGGTCCATTCCTATTAACATTTGCCCCGGGAACACGCTTTAGTAATGACGAAGTATCTTTTAGGCCTGATGAGTCAGGTGCTGTACTAAAAGTTCCAGCCCGTATAGTGCTACCTTCAATAACAATAGTTGGTAGCTGTTCCTGCTCAGCATAAGCCTGGAAAGGAAGTGCTATTATTGATGCAATAGCAACGGTAAGTTTTGATTTCAAATTTATCCCCTAATAAATTTATTAATTTAAGCTAAGGGTATATGCATTATTTATTCCAATCAAGCATTTACTTTTAAAAACAATAACATATATAAAAACAACATAAAATATAAAGATGAAACCATCCGCATTATTAATTAAACTATGTTATATAACACAATGAAATAGGTTATATGCCTTGTTTAACCACCTTTATAAGCCAAAAATATTTTTTTATGTTCAGCCTTACTCGGTAGGCCTTGCCTAGCACCTGTTTTAGTGCAACACAAAGTGCCTGCTGCACTCGCATATAAAAGAGTATCTTGCCATTTCATCTGTTTGGCTACTGCAGCTGCAAAAGCACCATGAAAGGCATCTCCAGCACCTGTTGTGTCACACACATCAAGCTGCATTGCCTTAAGTTTCCCTAACTGCCCAGCTTGCTGCCAAATTAGACCTTGTTCGCCCAAAGTAATAACAACGCTGGAAGATTTTTGGGCTAAAAAAGTTAATGCTTTATTGACATCACCAGCAATTTGAATTGCAAATTTTTCAGAAGCAACGACAAAATTAACTTTATCCATTAATTTTTCTGTTCCTTCATGTAAGGAGCCTGCATCCAAAATAGTGGGGATTTTAAGTTCTTGAGCTATTTTAACTAGCTTTAATGAGATAGATGGCTCATGTCCATCCAACAAGATAGCCTTAGCTTTGATAAAAGAAAAATCAATCGCATCTGCCGCTAAGGCTTTTGTTGAGCCTTTATAATTGACTAAAGCTCGCTTACCATCAGGTTTGACTAAAATTGTTGATAGTGGAGTAGGGGATTTCCCACGCACAAGTAACTGAGTATCTACTTGGTGTTGAGTAAATTCTTGCTGATGCATTTGTCCATAAATATCTTCCCCCAAATATCCAGCAAAAGCAGCTTTTAAACCTAATTTTGAAACCGCAACGGCAGCATTTGCCGCAGGGCCACCGCCACTGGAGCTTAAGTTTTCTGCAAAGATTTTTTCATCATTTGCGGGGTGCTTGTTTACTGAAAAAACAAGGTCATAGCAGGCAAGACCCACACAAAGAACATCAACATCAATTGATTTTCGGATCATGGTGTTTTAAGTTGCAATTTTTGAATAAAATATTATGTAGGGGCAATCCCTTGTGGTTGCCCGTTATGTGGCTGTATTTTTGTTAAACGGGAACCTACATGGAGGAGGGTGGGGATCCACAAAAGGTGGGCACCCACAAGGAGTGCCCCTACGGTTTAACGGCTTCTCCTGCTTTGTCTTAAGGCGGGCTTTAATGGCTTTTCTGCCTCCATTCCTACAAATTCCATCAGTATCGCTAGTTCTTTATTATTGAGTTCATAACTATCTTTAGCTCTGACATTTGTCGGTAACACTGATGGCCCGTAGCGCACTCTCATCAAGCGACTAACCGTTACACCTTGAGACTCCCACAATCTTCTAACCAAACGGTTTCGACCTTCTTTAACCACTACATGAAACCATTTATTTGCACCTTCACCTGAAAAGAACTGAATATCATTAAAAAGGGCTTTACCATCTTCAAGTTCCACCCCTTCTTTTAACAGTTTGATCATATCTTCAGTTACGTCACCTAAGATACGTACCGCATATTCTCTATCTAATTCTTGTGCAGGATGCATTAGTCGATTGGCTAACTCTCCGTTATTGGTTAGTAATAGCAAGCCTGAAGTATTAATATCCAGTCTGCCGATGGAAATCCAACGTCCTACTTCCAATTTTGGTAGTCTTGAAAAAACTACGGGTCTCCCTTGTGGATCCCTTCTGGTAACGACTTCACCTGTTGGTTTGTTATAAACAAGTACGCGTGTAGTTTGTTCGGTATATTTTTCCCACTTCACCATTCGACCATTTACTTGAACCTGGTCTCCAGGTACAAGGTGCAAGCCTGGTGTCACTTTTACCCCATTTACATTAATTCTACCTTCAACAATCCACCGCTCTACCTCTCTTCGGGATCCTAACCCACCTCTTGCAAGCACTTTTTGGATACGCTCCCCAGCAGGTGCATTAGAGTCTGTCGAGGTTTCTTCCTGTTTAGTGTCGAGTTTCTGAGTCTGGCTCGATGATTTTCTGTTTTTCACTTGTTTGTTGTTCACTTAATTGCTCTTTGCTTACTTGTTCTTCGGTATCAACCTTCTCAACGATTTGTTGTGGCTGACCTGTATCTGTAGTCACTTGCTTGGCAGCAGGAAAATCCAGACCTTTAATCTCATCTAATGTAGGCAAATGCTCCAATGATGATAAATTAAAATAATCTAAAAAATCCTTAGTTGTACCATATAAAGCCGGTCGCCCTGGTACCTCTTTATGCCCAATTATACGCACCCACTCTCTATCCAGAAGGGTTCTGATTATATTAGAGCTAACACTAACCCCCCGAATATCTTCAATATCCCCTCGGGTAACGGGTTGTCGATAAGCAATAATAGCGATAGTTTCTAGTAATGCTCTTGAATATTTAGGAGGCTTATCTTCAAATAACCGAGAAACCCAATAACAATACCCTTCTTTTACTTGAAAACGATAGCCACTTGCTAACCGTGCTAAACCAACCGGCCTAGGCTGATAATCTACTATAATGGAATCAATAGCCAGCTGTATGTTTTTTAACTCCGGTCTTTCTAGTTCTGGGTATACTTGCTGTATTTTCTTAGTCGTCAGTGGCTTATCTGTAGCAAATAAAATAGCCTCTACAATGTTTTTTGTGTTCATATCAGAGTTTATTAATTCGGTTACTTTTATGCCTTTTATTAAGGCTAACTCTGCTTCATACTGCTGATTTTCATCACCTTGATATTTTAAGTTGGCATTTATTGTCGCTTCTAATTCCGGCTTAAGGGTAAGCAATAAGGTTTCTTTTACTTGACCTTCCAACTGTTCTTTTAAAGTGCTCTCAACCTCTCCTCTCATACTTTTCATTAATTCCGCTCGTACTTGAGCCTGCAGATCTGTAACTATTTCTGGTTCCAGTTGTTTTTTTAAGGCAAGTGTCAGTTCATTCCTGATTTCCGGCTCTAATGCAGTTTCCAATTTATCCGTTATTTCTAACTCTAAACTTTGTTTTAATTCAGTTCTTATTTGCGGTTCTATTTCTAGAAATAATTGTTCTTCTACTTTTGCTTTCAGTTCATGCTTAAGTGCTGATTGCATTTCCACCCTAATTCCAGGTTCCAGTTTTTTAGTTAATTCTGATTTAAGCTCAAGTTCTAATTTAGGGCGTAAATCTGCAATAATTTCAGTTCTTAGTTGAGGAGCAAGCTCTTGCCTTAAACTTTCTTTTACCTCAGCTTTTAACTCATGTTTTAAAACATTTTCAACTTCTGGCTTAAGACTTTTAGTCAGTGCTACATTAATTTCAGCACGAATTTTTGGCTCCATTTTTTGACTTAACTCTGCCCTGAGCGTTTCATTAATCTCAGTTTCAAGTTGTTTACTTAAAGTATGGGTTAGTTGCTTTCTAACTTCCGGCTCTAATGCTGTTTCCAGATCATCTGTTATTTCTCTTTCTAAACTCTGGGTAAGCTCGGCTCTTATTTCAGGGTCCAGTTCAAAAAACAGTTCTTCTTCAACTTTACCTTGTAATTCTTGCCTTAACTCACTTTCGACCTCGTTTTTAAGGTTTTCAGTTAATTTTTCTTTTACTTCAGCCTTTATTTTTGGTTCAAGTTTTTTATTTAACTCAGCTTTAAGGTCTATTTCTAATTTTGGCTTTAAATCAGCAATAAGCTCAGACCTTACGCCAGTTTCTAGCTCTAATTTAACAGAAGGTCTGATTTCAGCTATTAAACTTTGTTTAACTTCATTTTTTAGCTCAGGTTCTAATTCTGCTTTGAGTTCAAGCTTAACTTGCTCCGTAAGTTGTTGTTTAAGATTAGCTCTGGATTCAGCCTTAGATTGCTTTGCCTTGTTTTGTTTAGAGCTTTTTATATTAGCTTCCGAGGTGGAACTTTGCTGAATATCAGGTATGTTATTGCTGGCTGACTTTAGATCTAATTCGTATTTCTGCGAAGGACTCAAGCTGGATGATTTCGAGGTATCCTTCTTTACTGAGTTCAAGGATGGCAAGAAAGGTGACAACCACCCCTCCTTTTCCTTCTGCTCTTGTAAATAGCGCTGAGAAAGGGAGGCTATCTGGCCTGTTAAGTTTTTCCAAAATGGCTGCCATTCTTTCACGGACGGATAGGGGTTCTCTAGTTATTTTATGGTGACTAAGTTGCTCAACACGTTTGAGCACATCTTGAAATGCTAAAAGCATTTCTGATAATTCTATATCAGGTAATTGGCGTACTATATCAACTTCTGAAATATCAACAAGTGTATCAAAAATATCTCGCTCATATCGAGGTAACAAAGCAATTTCTTCAGCTGCATTTTTAATACATTCATATTCTTGTAACTTTTTAATCAGGAAGGCTCTTGGGTCGTCCTCTTCATCTTCTACATCAGGTATCCTGGGCAGCAACATCCTTGATTTAATTTCGGCTAATAAAGCGGCCATTAATAAATATTCAGCCGCTAATTCCAGCTTTAATTCATTCATTATCTCAATATATTTCACATATTGCTTTGTAATATGTGAAATGGGGATATTAAGAATATCTATATTTTGCCGCCTGATTAAATACAGTAATAAATCCAGCGGCCCTTCAAAAGCATCTAAAAAGACTTTTAATGCATCCGGTGGAATATATAAATCTTCTGGTAATTCTGTATAAGGTGTTCCATCTATCAGTGCTATTTGAGGCATAGCTTCTGTGACGGTATTTTCTGTAATAAGCTCAGTCACAAATTACAGACCAGCCATGCCAGCAAACAAACTCAGCATAAAGTTTAAAGGCGCACCTAAAATATAACTTAAACCACCTGACCACAATAAAGCAACCAAGATAAAAAACCCATAGGGTTCTAATTTATTGTATTGCCATGCCAGTCTATTAGGTAAGAAACCCGTTACAATTCGGCTACCATCTAAAGGGGGGGTAGGAATTAAATTAATTAATGCCAAAACCAAATTAATCTGTATTCCCGCCATTCCCATTAAAATTAAAGGTAATGAAATACCTTGCATGGACAAGGTAACACCTATTTTAACCAGCAGGGCCCAGCCACAAGCCATTAATAAATTAGACAGAGGGCCGGCAATAGCGACAATAGCCATATCTCTTCTTGGGTTTTTAAAATACCTGGGATCAACCGGAACAGGTTTGGCCCAACCAAATATAAATCCGGCTGAAGTCACAAGCAATAAACCGGGGATAATAATGGTACCCAAAATATCTATATGTTTTATCGGGTTTAAGGTCAGCCGTCCTAAACGTGATGCTGTATTATCACCATATTTTTTTGCCACCCAGCCATGCGCCACTTCATGCACGGTAATAGCAAAAATAACGGGTAATACCCAAACAACAATACGCTGAATTAACGTTAGATCATTCATCATTTTTTAATTTTCCAACATAGGAGCTATACCAATTCCTTGGCGGGTAATTTCTATATTATTATCAGTACAGTTAATAACAGTGGTTTCTTGTGCTTCAATCATGCCAAAATCTATAATCAAATCGAGCTCTTTTTCTAATTTATCTCTTATTTCATAAGGGTCTGTTTCTGCGAGGGTGTTACCGGGTAGAATAAGTGAAGAACACAACAAGGGTTCGTCTAATTCATCAACAATTAATTGGGTCACTATATTATTAGGAATACGAATACCAATGGTTTTTTTCTTTGGATGCTGAAGCCTTTTAGGAACCTCTTTAGTTGCATCCAAAATAAAAGTAAAGGGCCCTGGTGTTAAAGCTTTAATCAGCCGATAAGTGTTGTTGTTCATTTTTGTAAAGTTTGAAACCTGGGTTAAATCCTTACAAATTAGAGTAAAATCATGCTTGTCACTTAATTGTCTAATAAACCGGATTTTATCCGCTGCTTTTTTATCCCCTATATGACAAGCAATAGCATAAGAAGAGCCTGTAGGGATAGAAACCAGACCACCATTACTTAAAATATCAACAGTTTGATGAATCAAACGTCGTTGTGGATTTTCTGGGTGAATTGCAAAATACTGTGCCATAACTGAATAACACTTAAATTAGGTAAAGTGTACTATTGTACCCTATGGGGTGTGGATTCAATAATTCTACTTGCTTACCCAAAATAAATGAAACAAAAAATTCTTCGCAATATGGATAACTTTATTCCATCAAACTCCCTAACTGCTCTGCAGTAAAATCATCAACACTGATTGCAATTGCTTTGGCCTTTTCAGCTTGGGTAATTAAATTAAATTCAGTTTCAGTAATGATCTTTTCTTGCAATGCCTGTTGTATGATTTCTAGTAAATTTGCTTTCTCCAGTAAGCCTTGTTTTTGAGCCTTTTGGATTTTTGATGTAGCTTCTTTTGCTTTTAAAACAGCTTTAAAAGCAATTTCTATTTTGCCTGTTGCATCCTCAGCTAATTCATTAATATAAATACCTGAAGTTAAACGGTCTCGGCTTGGACTGTCTTGCAACAGAATATTGGCAAGCTGTCCGACTAAGTGGTCTGCTGGGGGAGAGTAGGGTTTTCCAAATGGAAATAATACGCTTCTCAATAACATTGCAGGTATTTGTGTTGGTAGTAGGTGAAAAACGGCTAACAAAGATTGTTGCGCTCTGTGCAGGCTGTATTGACAAGCCCAATGTAAAAGTGGCTGGTCATCATCTTGCGAACCTTGATTTTCATAATGTTTGAGTACACAAGAACATAAATACAAGTGACTGAGTACATCAGCATAACGCCCTGAAATTCTTTCTTTGCGTTTTAAATTACCGCCTAACGTCAGTAAAGCATAATCTGCAGCTAAAGAAAAGCTAGTGCTTAGGCGTGTAAGTTGTTGGTAATAGCACTGGGTTGTATTATCACCTGGAACTGCCGAAAAACGTGAATTTGTTACTCCCTGAGCAATACCTCGCATTAGATTGCCTAGAAAAAATCCAATATGTTTCCATACAACTTTATCAAATGCTATTAAGGCTTTAGTTTGATCAGTTTCATTTAAAGCCTGCATTTCAGTTTGAATATAAGGGTGGCAACGCACAGCACCCTGGCCAAAAATCATCATAGTTCGGGTTAGAATATTGGCACCTTCAACGGTAATAGCGACAGGAATAACCTGGTATAGACGACCTATATAATTGCTGGGTCCTAAACAAATACCAGAACCCCCTTGAATGTCCATCCCATCATTGATAACACGTCGCATACCTTCTGTTAACTGGTATTTAATAATGGCTGATATAACGGCTGGTTTTTGACCCTGGTCTAATGCTGCACAGGTAACTTGTCGTGCTGCATCCATTAAATAAGTAGTTCCTGCCATTCGAGCTAACACTTCTTCTATCCCTTCAAAAGCACCGATAGGCAGATTAAATTGTGTACGAATGCGCGCATAAGCTCCAGTATTACGGCAGATAGATTTAGCGGCCCCTACACTTAATGCGGGTAAAGAGATAGCCCGGCCGGTAGCGAGGCTTTGCATTAACATTTTCCAGCCTTGCCCGACCTGTTCAGCACCACCAATGATCCAATCAATAGGAATAAAAACAT
>JAJRUF010000051.1 GCA_024277935.1 Gammaproteobacteria bacterium | reverse complement strand
CTTAAAAGATGAGTATGGTGGACGTGTTGTTCGAGTGAAGGGCGCAACGAAAGTGATGTGTCACTTGATGTTTGGTATTTTGGCACTGACCAGCAACCAAATGATGTGCTTTCTTGAGTAGAGCACTTTTTCATTAGCCAAACAAGTAGTAAAAGTAACTTAAAAGTTTAAAGAACAGGGTAGATATGCCCTAAATTTAGAAAAAAACTGAAAAATAAGACCCAAGAACAGATAAAGGCAAAAAAAAGGGATATTTATTTTTTAAAAATATGAATGAGAATTGTTCGCAAATATAGGGCTGTGAAATTTGGAGTTTTGCAAGAGGCTCTTAAGCTTTACTGAATAATTCTTGGAGTTTTTCTAAAATATCAACGGCTCTTTCTATATTCTTTATATCTTCTGCCGAAGTACCTTGTTCTTTAGCGAAAGCTAATGTTTTATGCGTTGATGCTAAAAGGTCATGTTTAACCTCAGGATCTAAATTCATACTACGAGGTGCCATTAGGTATAAGCTATCTGTTGAAGATATTAACTCATTATCAACTAATTCTGAAACCATCACGCCCATTTCGTTTTGCGATATATTAGTTACATCATATCTTGATCCAATATCAGCGAGTTTCGCTTCAGGGCTGATTGTCACTATTGAGGATGGTGTCTCAGCAGGTCGAGCATTTGATAGTGCATAAGGGTTGCTTTTAACTGCCGATGATGAACTAGCCTGCAATACACTGTGGCTTATATTTGAAATATTAGCATTTATCATTAGCTTTCCTTTATCAGCTGGATTTAAACAGTCACATATTCAATAAGGCATTTTTTATGCCACCTTTGGAAGGCATGAAATTCAATAACTTGTTATTAGCAATAGGAAAAAATTTGCCACAAACATAGTTAAATAGGAAATTTATTACCGCTTATAGCTGGTTTTTCAATAAATTGGGGCAGGTCATTCGTTATCACATAAAATTATTAAGTAAATCAAAACCTAACCATCAAATCCACTTGACCGTAAAAAGCGTCACAAAATTGGCTATCGCAAATTTTCCGCCCCTTTTTACGTCAAGTGATTTGGGCGTTATGCAATAAAGGGAAACAATCATGAGAATATTTACAATTTTTCTGGTATTCATAGTTAACTCAGTTTTATCTCAAGAGGCATTTGCAGAAAAAACAGGTGATTTTACTGAATTGAGAAAACTGAGAAAAATTCTTGAGCAAGATGAAAATCAGCTTGATTTGGCAAAAATCAAGTTAACAGTTGATAAGCTAATTGATCCCAGTATCAATGTAGATTTGGAAATGAACAAAATTAATCGGATGACTGCTGATATTCAATCCATGTTGAAACCTGATGCAAATGCTATGGAGAAAATGCTTGCTATCAAAAAATACATCTATACTTCTGGTCAATGGAACAATTACCAAGCGTATCATTATGATTTTGATGATCCTTTAGGTACGAAGATAGCCAATAAACTTCTACCAAACTATTTGAAAAATAAAAAAGGGAACTGTATTACGATGCCTTTCTTGTTCATTATTCTTGGTGATAAATTGGGAATCAATGTTACAGCATCTACTGCACCTTTACATGTTTTTGTGAAATTTACTGATAGTGATGGAAAAACATACAGTTTAGAAACAACCAGTGGTGCTAATTTTGCCAGAGATGAATGGTATAGAGAGCAAATGCCAATGACTAATCAAGCCATAAACAATGGCGTTTATTTGCAAAAGCTATCAAAAAAGGCAACTGTTGCAGTCATAATAACTGTTCTTGCAGAACATTATTTTAAAGAGCAAGAGTATAAGAAATCATGGGCTATTTCAGACCTTTCACTGAAATATTACTCAAAATATGTCAATGCCATGTTAAGGAATGGGAGTGCTTTCTATCGTATGTTGGAAGCAAGTTTTATCAGGAAATACCCTAACCCGAATGATATACCAATGAATCAGAGAGAGCTGTTTCATTTCTTGTCAAACGGCAATCGGTATTGGTTCGCCAAAGCTGAAGGGTTAGGGTGGCGTGAACCTGATAAAAATCAAAAAGAGAAATATCTTGAAACAGTGAAAAGAGATTCAATTAAAGGAGGAAAATGATATGCACATAAAGAGATGTTTGGTTGCTTTGCTAGTGTTGAGTTGGAGTAATACTGTACTGGCACGTTATCTCACAAGTGACCCTATTGGATTAGATGGAGGAATGAATACTTATGCATATGTGCGTGGAAACCCCGTAAACTCAATTGATCCTCTTGGGTTAGCAGAACCGATTGGTGAATTTGGCACATTACCTTTAGGAAAGAGAGTAATCCCTGTTAAAGAATTTAATCAGCGTAGACAATGCGAACTGCAATGTATGGCCTCAGTATTTGGCTCACCTATTACTCAAGGTGTGATAGCAACAGGTGCAATTGGATCGGCACCTATTATACCGAAGAGATTGGTTGGTCTACCCGTTATTGGCAATGCAAGCAAAACAACAAACCTTATTAGCTTTGCTGGTCACAAGATTGCTCCTAAAGCCAAAATTGGTAGGCAGATACTCGGTTCGAATAGAATTTTTGGGGTTCTGGGACGAGCTACTTTTCCTGCTCTAGTTATAGGCACAGCTGCATCGCTGGGGATTTGTACAGAGCAATGTCTAGCAGACGAAAAAACCTGCTCTGGTGAATGATTCACAATGAATATTGAGTCAATTGAAAAAAAACTCGTTGAGATAATTAAAGAAGAATTAGCTTTTTCTGTTTCACCTAGCCAATTAGAACAAGATATAGCTGAATTTAACATTGATACAGATGACTGGAGTTTTTTATTTATTCCAACAGTTGAGAAGAGGTTTAATGTGCGTGTTCCAATAGATGAATGGAGTCATGTATATACTATTAAAGATATAGCACGATTAATAATGAAAATGCATAACCAAAAAATCCAGCGGACAGAATAAAGCGTCACAACTTTTGCAAAGCAAAAGACTGTGCCACTTTATTCTGCCGCTGATTTTGGCGTTAGCACAGTATTACAAAGTTTTTTGGTCAGGTAATTCATATTAAAAATGCAGGTTTACCTTGCTTCTCTTCTTACATTTTTTGCCAAGCATTAGCTGTTGAAAATTTTGGGCAGGAAGTAACAGGGTTATCAAATAT
>JAJRUF010000050.1 GCA_024277935.1 Gammaproteobacteria bacterium | reverse complement strand
TATTTGTAAATTACGAGCGAATTGAAGGGAACCGTTACATAAATAGCTATACTGTTAGTGGTGGTGTTCGAATTGGTTTCTAATGGATAACTTGGTAGGGGTAAAATCTGTGCTTTTTCATAACCCTATTTGTACTTTAAGCCTCCTCCAATAATTCAGCTAAAACCAATTTATGTAATTTTTCAATTTGTACTGAACTCGTTAATGGCTCAACAAAATTATAACTTAGGGTCAGTTGGTTTTGATAAATACAGCATAAAAAAGCAAGCCCTGGTGGTGTAGTTACCTGACAAAGGTGGAAAATTGAAGTTATTTCTGCTCCAAGAAAGCTATGGCTAGGAATATTTAATTTACCAACATCAGAGAACCAAAATGAACTACGCTCTTTTTGTTTACTGGACAAACGTAAAATTTTTCCATATTTATCCAGTGATAAGTAGCTACCTGCCCACATCAGAGGTAAAAACGCATAGTCTAGTTGTTGGCGAATAACTTGTATATTTTGTTGCTTTAGGTGGTCAAATAACTTATCTCGGTCTTGTACGATTTTTCGTGGGGCTTGGGCAAATAAGGCGCAGACATGGTTAGCTATAAGTGGTGTTAGAGCACGTTGCTTGCGTAAATTAAAGGCATAAGGTGAACAGTAAGCATCTCCTTCGTGCTCAGGGTTTAGTTTATCTAATGCACGCATCAAACAAGCAATGTAATAAAGGCTGGTGCCTGTTAAGCCAACTTTTTTTCTCGCTAGCTGACTGACTTGCTCTGTTTGTGCCGGAGTTAGTTTAAAAATACTGTAATTTAATTGCTGAGGCGGTTGGTCATTTTTAAAGGCTTGAATACTTGTTAGTTTATCAATAGATTGAATATAACGTTTACCTTTGACCAGTAATGTGAATTTTTCCCACCATGAATATTTATCTAATTGTTGATTAACTAAAGGTTTGCCAGTTTTTTGTTCGAAGGGAGATGTGTCTTCAGTGCATAAATATTTAAGGATTAAATCAACCCCTCGAGCATCGCAAAAAGGATGAATCCAACGGATAAAAAAACAGCATTGGGTTGAACTCTTAATGAGGTGGAATTCTATGGGTAAAAGGTCTTCTCTATTGTGTTTATCATTGATAAGTTGATTAATAGTTTCTTTTTGAAAGAATTGATCGGTTTGATTTTCTGAACAGCTATGCTGAAAAAATAGTTCAGGATCTTTCTCTCTTTTACACCAGTAAAAACGTTTACCTCGTTGTTGCAAACTAGATAAGGCAACAGGAAACTGTTGACTAAACTTGTTAATACGCTGCTGTAGCAGGTTTATATCAGGCGTTTGATTAAGCTCTAAAGCATACCCACATAGACTACCGGCAAGCCCATCCTGACGGATTTCTTCATCCATTGCCAGAGTGAAGTTATCCGCAATATTTAATACTTCCAGAATATCTTGTTTAGAGTGATTCATATGTTTTTATGTTTTAAAATCCACTGTTCAAGAGCATGAAGTGTCTGAACATTATCGGGATCAATTTCTGTATCGGGTAAGGTGATACCGTAATTGTCTTCAATAAACATAATAAGGCGCATTATTCCCATACTATCCAAGCCTGCTTCTAATAAATTATCTTCATCACTAAATTGTTTTGGATCTGCTACAAAGATCAGTTCTTCAAAGATAAAGTTGCGTAGTTTATTTTTCATGGTTTTAGGATATAATTTACAGGATTAAAAAGTCAGTTTTAGAGCATCAAAGATTTGAATTATAGCGTATAAAGTACATTAAATGATAAACGGATAAGTAAAAGTGAAGGCTAAAGAGTGACAGAAAAATTGATGTCATCATTATTGGAGCAGGTCCAGCAGGGAGTGTTGCCTCTGCATTATTACAAAATAAGGGGCATAAAGTTACCATTATTGAACGGAATGTTTCCCCCCGTTTTAGTATTGGTGAGAGTTTATTGCCACAATGTATGGAGTTTATTGAGCAAGCGGGTATGATGGATGTAGTTCGTGCCGCAGGGTTTCAGCTAAAAACGGGGGCTGTATTTATTCATAATAAGCAATATTCTGATTTTTGTTTTTCAGATAAATTTTCAGCGGGTTTTGATACGACTTTTCAAGTACAGCGTGATAGATTTGATTTGTTATTAGCCAGTGAAGCGGAAAGAATGGGTGTTGATATTCGCTGGCAACAAGAGCTTATTGCAGCTGATTTCTCTAATGATACCATTGCCGCTCTGTAGTGTGCTTATGAAAGACTTTGCGTCGGATCAATACTCTCACCATTTGTTGCTTGAGAAGTTCAAGCTGTTCTATTTTTGGGTCTATGTTGAATAGAGTGGGACATTAAATTTTAATTTCCCACATAAAAAGTAGATCATATTAATGAGGTTGTTGGTATTTCGAAAACCTCTTGCTCTACGTTTAGCCATTTGAATTTTGTTATTTATACTTTCAAGAATAGCGTTAGTAATATGTGTTTCAACAAAGTTTACAATGCCTGACAGATGAGGTTTTACGGTCTTTGCAAAGGCCATAAAGGGTTGATTTTGCTTTGTTCAACCTCTCTACCAACAGTCAATAAATGCGGTTGCTGCTTGTTTATTAGGCATTTCCCAAAGGTCATTAAATAACGTTTTCAAACGGTAAGCCTCCCCCAAAGTTGGGAACAATGTGATTAACTCATTGAGTGATGCTTTCTTATTATCAGACAATGAATTTTGGTTTTTTAAAAAGGTGTACTTGTGCCCTTTTAATTCATCATGCTCCTGTCTTTCTTGCTGTCTAACCTTATCCATTGCTTCATTGAGTAGCTTTACAACATGAAAGCGGTCAAAAGTAATTTCGGCTTCTGGAAAATTTTTCTTAATCCCTGAAATGAAAGCAGGTGAAAGGTCAATACTGGCTTGGGTGATCTGTTGAGGGCCAACCTTTTTAAGCTGTAAATAACCTTTGATATCTTCAATTGTTTTAGCATCCTTTCCTTCAACAACATGAAGAACTCTACGCTGTTCCAAATCAACTGCAACTGTGACATACTTCTGGCCTTTACGCCTTGAAGTTTCATCAAATCCAAGCTGGGTAACCGTTGAAGGATCATCAGCCTCATAGGTTAGATTTATCCAGTGATTAAAAATGGTCCAAATTCTATGTGGATTTTCTTTTAGCAATTGACCGACTTTATGACTTTATTAACAGGCATATCTTTTTCAATTAACGCCATTGCTAGAGCCTCAAACAACAAAGTAAAACCACTTGCATATTCTGCCCCATCATGAACACCCACACTGCTCCATCGTGAACGCTTACCCCGGCTCTGTCCTAGCTATTAAACGCTTCAATTCATCACACACAAGACAAAAGGCACGCGCTTCTTTATAGGGTGAAATGAATTCATTTTGATTTTGTGACGATTTCAATATATAATTCTTTTGATTTTGTCACAATATCTAAGAGGTTTATTATGAGAGGCGGGAAAAGAATAGGTGCAGGAAGAAAAAGTTATGGTAAAACGAAAACATACCGTCTACCCATAGCATTAGAACCTGAAATAAAAGCACTACTAGAAAAATACAAGACTGAATATGAAAACAAACAGCAACCTGATATTGAAAACGTCACAAAATCTAAAGAACCGACAAAACCAAGCAATAAAGCCCCCACAAAAGAACAAATAAAAATTTTTGTTCAATGGTTAGCAGAAAATAAGTTTGCCAAAAGCCTTACAGAAGCCAGAAAAATGACCAAAAACCCCATTTTGTTCAAGAAAGCCTTTTCAAAATACAGCGAAATAGCCTATGATATGAAAATAGAAATACCCCCCGAGTTTGAACCGCTATACGATTTATATTATCCAGACAATGAGTTCTACTGTGGTTAACTGTGTTTTTGTGTACTAATTCAACAGACGTGATACAAGAACGTCTGTTAAGCCTACATAATTGAAAATTAATACCGCGACTCTAATAACAAGGCGTTCAACCCACCGCATTGCATAGGAAAGCCCTTTAGATACGTGGTTCATACAGCGGCCTGTTAACTTGTCGTTAGCCATTTATTAGAGGAGCATCAATGGCCGTGAAAACGTGTTACATGTGTTCAAACTCAGCCACCTCAGTTGAGCATGTTCCTCCCCGCTGTCTGTTTCCAGAGAAAAAGGATTTGCCTGAGGGAGTAGATTTGAGGAAACAATTGATTA
>JAJRUF010000049.1 GCA_024277935.1 Gammaproteobacteria bacterium | reverse complement strand
GGCGATGTACGTTCCTTAGGTGACTTATATCAAATATAAGCCCCTGAAACCCAAGCTACCAAAGAGATTTAATCAGTCATCAACAAGAACGAAAGGATCATGGCTTTAATATAAAAACCTACCAAGTGCTTCTAGCTAATGATACAAATGATTTGAGGACTAAAATTATGACTCAAGTAAAAAAGTTTTATGAACTTGATGGGGTAATATTAGTATTTTTAGAGTCAATAAATAGTTTTATGGAGAATAATAATGCAACTAATAAAAGAACAAGACTGGCAAACATTGCCAGAACCAGCACAACAAGAAGTGTATGATTTTTTTATCTTTATAAAACAGCGTTACGCTAAACAAACCAATCAAGATGAATCAGAAACAACGGCTTTTTCAAACCATAGTGCTAATACCATTGAAGAGTGGTTAGATGATAAAGAAGATGAAGTATGGAAATAAAAACAGTGGATATTGTCTTGTGTGAATTTTATTTTAGTGATTTAAAAACCAGTAAGAAAAGACCTGTCCTCGTTTTTAAAGATAACCTACCTTATGATGATTTTGTGGGTATTCCTATCAGCAGCCAAATAAGGCAGTTACATTCAGATGAAAGCACATTAGAAGCTGTTGACTTTATTGAAGGTGGAATCCCTAAAACATCAAAGTTAATGCTAAGAAAGCCGTTTGTTGTCTCAAAAACAGCGGTAATCAAAAAATATGGCTCATTAAATCAAGATGCTTTCAAACGCTATCAGCAATTGTTTTGTCAGTATTTCCATTGTGGAAAATAATATGAAGATGATGCTTACATAAGCATTTTAGATTAATTTCTCAGGAAAGGTAGGAAAGAAGTTGTTATAGTGAGCAATATGTAGAGGGTTTTGATTTTTTTGTTTCAATGAAGGAAACGAGATTAAAAATAAGAAACTAAGGTTTTTACTATACAAGTTAGGTGTTGCCAATAAGGTGATATTTTATTTTAGTAACACTGATAGTAACACCAGTTAAGTTTGTAGTTGTAAGTTGTTATATAAAACAATTGGGTATGGTTTTAATTAAGTTCCCTCCCGCACAAGTATCTAGGTTTATATGAGCTATCAACCACCCTATACAATTACCCCTAAGATTTTACATTTAATCGCTAAAATTGGTGAGAACGTGGGGCGTTTATCTGTAGAATTGGAAAAATCAGCAAATTTACGTTTACACCGAATCAATCGTATTCGTACTATTCAAGGTTCATTAGCGATTGAGGGAAATACATTAACAGAGCAACAAATTACCGCTATTTTAGAGGGTAAATTCGTTATTGCTCCCCCGCGTGAAATTCAAGAGGCGCGTAATGCGCTGGTGACGTATGGGCAATTAGACCAGTGGCAAGCGAGTAATGAACAACATTTACTTGATGCACACCAATTATTAATGAAAGGCTTAATAGATAAGGTGGGTATTTACCGTCATAAGGGCGTGGGTGTAATGAAAGAAGGGCAAGTTATCCACATGGCTCCCCCTGCTAATCGGATTAATATTTTAATGGCTGATTTATTAAGCTGGTTAAAAACAACCCCTGACCATGCTTTGATTAAAAGTTGTGTATTTCACTATGAGTTTGAGTTTATCCATCCTTTTATTGATGGCAATGGGCGTATGGGTCGGTTATGGCAAACTCTAATTTTAAGTCAATGGAATCCTTTATTTACTCATATTCCTGTAGAAAGTATGGTTTATGCCCAGCAACAGGCTTACTATCAAGCATTAAATGAAAGCACACTAAAAACAGATTCAGCTCCTTTTATTGAATTTATGTTGACGGCTATTTTAGAGGCTTGTATAGCAGATACCCCACAAGTCAACCCACAAGAAAGCCCCCAAGTTATAAAGTTGTTACGAGCGATAAAAGGTGAAATGAGCCGCGAGCAATTGCAAGGTGTGCTTGAGCTAAAAGATAGAAAGTCTTTCAGGGCGCGGTATTTAGTTCCTGCTTTATCAGCAGGTTTAATTAAAATGACACTTCCAGATAAACCGAATAGTTCTTTACAAAAATATTTTTTAACAAAATTAGGTGAGCAGTTATTAAAAGGTAAAGAAGGTGAAATGGGTCGAGAGCAATTACAAGGCGAACTTGGGTTAAGGTGTCAGAAGAAATAAAGTCCCCCAGCTTTTAAAAAGAAAGAGCTTGGAGAAAGGCGTATCGTATTAATATGTTTTTACAAATGTTAGAATAAATATTATTAGTAGCTTACATTAATTCGATTGGTTTCAATAAGTGCTGTAATCCGTAATGGAGAAAGATGAGCAGGCAAAAACTTTAGCTGATTGGGCTGAAATGGGGTATTTTGAAGGTGTTAATATGTTAGAGGTTTTAAGGTGTTTTTTTATAAGGCTAAATAGATAATGGGACATACAAAAGGAACATTAGTCCGCTGGCTTGGTAATAAAGGTTTTGGATTTATAAAACCGGAACAGGGAGGTGGTGATATTTTTATTCATATTTCTGCATTAAAAGGTATAAATCGTAAGCCCATTGTTGGAGATATTATTCACTATGAAATAAGTACAGATGCTAATGGCAAGGTTCGTGCCGTTAACGCCAAAATTGAAGGGATAGAGCCGGTGTTAAATTTGGAATCCATAAGGAATAAGCGAACTTATAGTAAACCAATACAGGCAAGCAGATTAACAAAAAATTTGAAATCAACCCTAATTCTTATTGTTGTTATTTTGGGGGGGGCATTAAGCTTTTTTCAGAAAAAAAATATAGATTTTAACCCCTCTATTGAAACACCAGAATTTAGTGTTGAGAATCATGTTAATCAAGGTCTTAATAAGGCCTATGCAAACCACCAAAGTGGGGTGCAGGTTGCAGGCTCCGGTATTGTTGTTCGAACGCTTGCTGATGATACCAAAGGAAATCAGCACCAACGGTTTATTTTAAGGCTTGCATCAGGACAGAAAATATTGGTTGCTCACAATATTGATCTTGCCCCACGAATCAACTCATTACATGACGGTGATAAAGTTGAGTTTTATGGTGAGTATGAATGGAATTCAAAAGGTGGTGTACTGCACTGGACACATAATGACCCAAGAGGAAAGCATAAAAACGGGTGGCTTAAACATAATGGTTTAACATATCAATAATTATAGTTTGATAACCCATTAGGCAGCTTACTGCCATCGACTTAAGGAAAAACCACAGGATGCGCTTCCTGTCGGCAGCACATCCTACGCGAAACGCTTAAGTCAGTTGCCTTATACAATAAATAACTTAACAACGGCCTGTAATTCTTTAGCCAGTTCTTGCATTTCCTGGCTGCACCTTGAGGTTTCATTACTTCCTTCAAGGGTCTCTTTTGTGTAGTCACTAATTTGGATAATATTTCTATTGATTTCTTCGGCAACCATGGACTGTTCTTCTGTAGCACTGGCAATATGTGTGGTCATTTCACTAATTTCAGTAATGGAATTTACGATATTTCCCATTGCAGTTTGACTTTCTAATGCTTCCAGAGCTGTTTTGTTTGCATAAGAGCTACTTTCATCCATAGTTAAAGCACTTTTTGAGGTGCCTTTTTGCAGTTTTTCTATCATAGAGTGAATTTGTGTGGTGGATTCCTGGGTTTTACTGGCTAATGTCCTTACTTCATCTGCAACTACTGCAAACCCCCGACCTTGCTCACCGGCTCTAGCTGCTTCAATGGCGGCATTAAGAGCTAACAGGTTGGTTTGTTCTGCTATACCTTGAATAACGTCAAGAACAGATCCTATCGTTTGGCTATCCTGTTCAAGATTTTTTACTACTTGCTCAGCAGATTGAATGTTATTAGATAGTTGGTTTATAGATTCTATTGTTAGAGATATAACTTGACTCCCTGCTTTGGCTTCATTATGTCCTTGTTGTGTTCTATCAGCCGTGTTGGTTGCATGATTGGCCACTTCTTGAACAGTAGCGGTCATTTGATTCATTGCGGTAGCAATTTCTTCAGTTTTTTGGTGTTGCTCATCCACCGTCTGTTTGGTCTGTAATGAAACAGCTGATACTTTTTCGGATGCAATGTCCAGTTGTTTGCTTGCGGATATAACGGTTTGAACAGTTTGCTGGTTTTTTTCAAGTAAATGATTTATATGCGATGCTAATTCAGCAAACTCATCTTGACTGTTTTCATCAAGGCGAGTGGTTAGATTTATTTTTCCATCAGCTAATATGTTTTCTATAGAGGTACCAAACTGGTTTATGGGTCTTGAAATTAAAGTAGAAAAAGAAAATCCGGCAACTAATGCGATTACCGCCATAAAGACAATAATACTGCTTGCTGTCCAAATAATACTTTGCTCCATAGCTATAGCCGGTGCAAAAGCTTCTGATTGATCTATTTCTGATAAAATAATCCACTTAAGTCCTTTTATATTAAGGGGGGCATAAGCTGATAAAACAGAAATCCCTCTATAATCTGGAAAAGTAGCAATGCCTGTTTGTCCTGAAAGAGCTAATTTGACCCCTTTATTTTGAATACTTTGCAAGCCAATATTCGTGTTTTTAGCAGAAATATGATTAATAATCTCTGCTGTAACCGCTGATTTTTCAAGAGTAGAAAGGTAAGCCTTTTTATCTTCTACTAAAAACCGACTAATACTACGTGCCTTAAAATCTGAGCCAACCAAGTAAGTTTCACCTGAATCGCCCATTCCTGAAGACTTCCATTGTTTATTGAAAGTCATTATTTTATTAATCTCAGCAATTGGCATCTGAAAAATTAAAATACCTGTTTTTTTGCCATGATCAAAAATTGGGGTTGCGATAAATGAAGCCGGTGCTTCATAAGAAGGAAGGTAAGAAGAAAAGTCTTCTATTATGGTTTTCCTGCTGCTTAGCTGGTTGGCATGTTGAAAAGCTTTACCCAATTCGGTATTTGCATAAGCTCCATTTTTAAGAGAAGTGGCATAATCAATTTCTTTATAAACAGAATAGATAATACGGCCTGATTGTGGGTCGACAAGAAAAATATCAGAGTACCCAAATCTTTCTAAATAATCTTTAATATGTGGGTGAAATTTAGCATGTGTTTTTGAATAATCACTGCCATCTTTAGCATCAGCAAGCTGGTGTTTATTCCCCAATGCATTGGAATTATTCTGGATATAAAGGTATTGTAATTTAACGGCAGGGTCATCAAGCTTATTAAGTAGTTTATTAATATCTATATTTTTATTGATGTTCAGTTTGTGATACTCCTGAGCAAATTCTTGTTGGTAATATTGACCTAACTGAGCGCGCATACCTTGTATTTCACTAGCCGTAGAATCAGTAAGCAAAGTTTTTGTTGACTCACTAAACTCTTGCATCGCATTAATAATCATTCGATCATTAGCAAAACTAAGAATTTGATTATTAAGCTGTTGAACATATTGTTCAATACGGCTTTTACTGGTATCCCTTGCTGTAATTAACTGCTTAGTTGCTTCAGTTTGTAAGGCTTCGGTTGATGATTGAGTTGCTAGCCAACCTAAGCTAATACAAGCACTCATAGTGGCAACTAAAGTAAGCAAGGTAATACCAATAGTGAGTTTGTTTTTAATAGTCATAAAATTTTTAATAAGTAAGTAAGTAAGTAAGTAAGTAAAAAAACATAGCTGTAGCTTATAAAATTCTATAGCGGACTTCAGTCCGCTATAGAAACAATATTTATAAGTTATTGCCGACTAAAGTCCGCTCTACAAATAATTTGTATTTAGGGTGGTAGGTTAAATTTATAGTTTTAATAAAGGTATCCGTATTAGTAACAAGTCTTTCTGGGCGCAGGATTTAACCTGCATTCTTTAGTGCAAGAGCAGGCTAAAGCCTGCGCCACCAATAATGGATAAGTTTTTAAAATGGTTTTATCAACAGATTCGACGCACTACCATATTTAGTGCTGTTTTTCCAGGTGACCACTAAATACTTCTTCAGCGGGAATGGGCTTACTGAAATAATAGCCTTGAAAACCTAAACAACCCTGTTGAACTAAATAATCAACTTGATATTGGCTTTCTACACCTTCAGCGATAAGGTTTAACTTTAAATGTTGAGCCATTGCGATAATGGTATCGACAATAACAACGTGCTTATTTTCTAAGTTAATATCATCAATAAAGGATTTATCAATTTTTAATTGGTCAATCGGTAATTTATTCAAATAAGCCAGAGAAGAGTAGCCCGTACCAAAATCATCAATGGATATTCGATAACCTAATTGTTGCAACTGACTCATTTTTTTTATCGTGATTTCAATATCATGAATAATTGTTGCTTCGGTTAGTTCAAGCATTAATTGCTGAGGAGGAATATTGCTTTCCTTACAAATAGTACAAACTTTATCAACAAAATCCTTTTCTGCAAATTGCTTGGGGCTCACATTAACAGCAATATGAGGAATGCTATGTCCTTCACTTTCCCATTGTTTTATCTGTAAGCAGGCTTGTTTAATAATTATCTCGCCCATACTGATAATCAATCCAGATTCTTCAGCAATCGGTATAAAATCATTGGGATAGATCAGACCTTGTTCTGGGTGTTGCCAGCGTATTAATGCCTCCATCCCCAATAACTCTTCATTGTTGTTATATTGGCACTGGAAAAATAAAACTAATTGATTGTGTTTAATGGCTTCTCTTAACCCATTTTCAATAGATAAGCGTTGATGTGCTTTTTCTTGCATTTCAGGTGTATAAAACTGAAATGCCCCTTTTCCCTGAGCTTTAGCTACATACATAGCAATATCTGCCATTTTTATAATATCTTCAGCATGATGATTTTTTGTGGTAGGAAAAAGGGTTATACCTATACTGGCAGAGACAAATAACTCATGTTCTAAAATAAAATAAGGTTTTGATAATAGCTGTAATAACTTGTTGAGTAAGTTTTTAACAAGGGTTTTAGATGTTTTATAATCACTTGATAACTCATTAATTAATATGACGAATTCATCGCCACCAAAGCGTGAGATAGAATCAATTGCTCTAAAATTTTTGCATAGTCTAGTCGCTACTTTTTTTAATAACATATCTCCAAAATCATGCCCGAGAGAGTCATTAATATTTTTAAAATTATCCAGGTCTAAAAATAATAAGGCAGCAAACTGTTGGTTACGATGCATCTTGGCAAGAGTTTGGCTCAATCTGTCTTGTAACAAGTTTCGGTTAGGTAAGTTGGTTAAAGGGTCGTAATAAGCATGTTGTCTTAGTGTTTCCTCATATTGTTTGTGTTCGGTAATATCGGAAAAGACAGAAATATAGAGAGATGTTTTAGCATTTATCTTGATTGAGTTGATACATTGATAAACAGGAAAAATATCTCCATTTTTTTTACGGTTAAATAATTCACCTTGCCACGAACCTTGGGTGTTTAGTTTTTGCCATAAACCCTTATAAAATTCAGCACTTTGCTTTTCTGAGCTGATTATTCTTGGTGTTTTGCCTATAACTTCTTGCTTGCAATAGCCCGTTATCTGGGTATATGCTGGATTAATATGAGTAATAACTTCATGCTCATCAGTTATCATCATGGCTTCAGACGAATGCTCAAATAATGTTTTGTACAAACTTAAATCCAGCTCGATACTTTTCCTATAAGATATTTCTTTTTTTAAAGATTGAATGATTAATTTATTTTTTTCTTCTTTAGTTGAAATTATTTTAGCCAGTTGATGTAACTTTTTACAAAGAGAGTCAAGTTCGTCTTTTTGGTGAAAGTTGGTCATAAACTTTATGGGCCTTTCTTCAATAATACCTTGAGCCACTTTCTTCATATAGCGAATAGGATTTATAAACCAATACCTTGAAATATAATTGGCTAACAATATAGAAAGTAAAATAGCGATCAGTGTTGTTGTTATCAGCACGGTTTGTTGTTGAAGCTGATTCCAAATAGTTAAAATAGGCTCTGTCGTGATTAAAAACCATTGCCTGTGAAACTGACTGCCACTATCAATGGGATAAAAATAGAAGTTCTGCTTGTTGGTTTTAAAGAAAGCAAAATTATTTTGCTGGATAGCTTGAGATTGTTGCCAACCTTTAAGCTCTGGAAAGTCGGTATTAAAGTTGTGCGGATAAACTAATGGGGCATTGCTAGCAGGGTGAACAATATATTGTCCTTTCTGGTTAATAAGGTAAGTATCTCCTTTTAGGTTTTTAGATATTTCATTAATAATTTTTTGCGCTGAAATATTAATAATGATAATGCCTTTAAATCCGCTAATAGTATTCTCCAGCTTGCTTGCAATTCGTAAGGTGGGGTTATAAGGTCTTTCAATAATGCCATTTTCTCGGTTAAGGTTGAGTTCAGAGATATAAATTTCCCCAGGCTGTAAGTTTAAGCTTTTTTTGACATAACTTTGTTCTGATTTATTTTGCAGTTTATTTGTTTTTGTGCTAACAACTTGATTATGTCGCCTATTAAACCTAACACGTTCCTGTCCATTATTATCAATGAGCCGTATTTGTTGATACAGTGGGTTAACTTCTAAAAAACTTTTAAAGGTAAAGTTAATTTCATTGCTTAATTGTTTATCAAAAATAAGGCCATTCTTTTTAAGCGAGTTTGATAATTGATGATTAATTAGGCGACTTACATACAGAGTATCTGAATAAGCGTTGGCTAGGCTATTTTTAAAAAAGAACACCTTTTCTTGTTGTTTCTTTTTTATAATGAGTTGCTGTTGTGTTTGCTGAGCTTGGTTTTTGACTAATAAAATATAAGCAAGCAACCCCATTGGAGTAATGAGTGGAGTTATTAATAAAATTAAGCTTAACTTTAATTTTATGGAATAGATATTAAACATCCCCCCCCTCTCTCCCTTTTACTTTGGTTTAAAGAATATGACCGAATAAGTTTGACAGCCAAGACTTTAGGAAATACACCGTGGTTAGGGAGTCTGAAGAAATAAAGTTACCCATCTCGCTTGCCTTTTTGCTCCTGACCAAACGATCTCAATCGTTGCGTAGCCTGCTATGCGCCTCTTGAGATCGTTTGGTCAGAAACAAAAATTCTTCGTAATATGGGTAACTTTATTCCATCAAACTCCCTTAAGCCATAAAGAGCTATATAAATGACAGTTATAATAAACAATAGACTACAAACCTTGAATCAGCTATAGCGCCTTTCCTTTGTTATGTAGGTTATTGCTGACGGGTAATGGCTTAAAGGTAAAATCCTTGTCTTTTTGGGGGAATTTCCTTGATTTAACACCAGTGAAGATATTTTGTTATAAAATAGATATTATATAGAAAGCTAAACCATAATTAATTTAAGGGTATTTATTTTGACAATTCGAGTCGTATTGGCTGATGACCATGCTATTGTTCGTGAAGGGCTGGAGCGGGTATTGAAAGTTAATGATATTGAAGTTGTTGGCTTTGCAAGTGATGTGAGTTCAGCATGGAAAATATACAGTAAACAAAAACCAGATGTTCTGGTGCTGGATCTTTCCATGCCAGGAAGTACTGGTATTGATGGTGTGCAGTTTATACTGAAACGTGCGCCTAATGCTAAAATTGTTATCTTTTCTATTCATGAGAATATCCAACTGGTCGAGCGAGTATTAAAAGCAGGCGCATCTGCTTATGTTGCAAAAAGTAACAATTTAACAGATATTGTAACGGCCATAAAAAGGGCTGCTAAAAATAAATCATATATTTCATCTGCACTTGCTCAGACGATGGTTTATTCACGACTAGAGTCAGAAAAAAATCCTATTTCAGTCTTGTCTGAGCGAGAGTTTACTATATTTTGTTTAATGGCTAATGGAAAAAGTAACCTGGAAATTTCGACAGAGGTATTCCTGGCAGAAAAAACAGTGGCTAACTATATAGCGCAAATAAAGCAAAAGTTAAAGCTTAAAAATACGGCTGATTTAGTACGATTAGCAATACAAAATAATTTAGTGCAGATTGACGGGGTAAGCTGTCATATTATCTAAATAATAAGTGGCTATGTTATTAATTGCCCTGTAGTACAAGCTTGGAATTATTGCCACTGTACTGTAGAGGTAAGGCTCGTCTTGTCTCTACAATAGCTTATAGTCAGTAGCTAAAAATATTTATTCTACTATTTGGAAGTGAGGCTTTAGCCTCGCACGAGTCAGGCGAGGCTAAAGCCTCACTTCCAAAGTTTATTTATTCAAAATGTTATAATAATTTTAGTTCCCTACTTATTATCTAAATTTCTTTACAAATTAGTGATCAAACCTTGAAGCCTTTTTTAAATAAGTATTTTTTTAAATACTACAACTATTTGTTAATTATTATCTTGTTAACATTTTTTCTTGTTTTTTTTATTTTAAATCAGATAAAAGTAGATTATGACAATCTACAAAATAACCAGAAAGATAGGGTTAATAATGTCGGAGTGAAAGGAAACCTATTATATAAGCTTGAGGTACTATTTGAAGGAGGGGAATTTGCTAATCAGTTTGAAAAATATTTATTAAACTCACACAATAATCAGCAATACCTTAACAGTATTTCAACGGCTAAAGCTCTATTAAAGCAATATATGGCCTTACCATTATCTGCAAACGAAAAAAATACTCTACAGGAAATAAAACTTATCCTCGATAAGTTTCAGAACAATAAGCATTATGCAGCCGTTTTTTCAGCACACTTTATTGTAAAAAAGGGTGCAATAGATAGTTTTGTAAATAAAGACACCAGTACTTTAATAAGGGGTATTTTATCTTTAAAACAAGCCGTAAATGAATACCGACAAATAAGTGAAATAAAAGAAAGGCAAATCATTGCAGAATTGATGAACTCTATATCAGCATTAGGTTTTGTTATTTTATCTTTGTTTATCATTACAGGCATTATAGGAAGAAGGCTGGTGTCTATTACTGGTCGGCTCACTAAGGAAGTTAGACTTAATGAGCAATTGCTAAAAGAAGCGCAACTCAATGCGACAGCATTTGATTCCAATGAAGCTATTTTAATAACAGATGCTGAAAAACATATTCTTAAAGTAAATAAAGCATTTTGCCTAATTACCGGTTATCAAGAACGAGAAGTTATTGGTAAAACTCCTAAGCTATTGCAAAGTGGCCAGCATAGTCAAGAATTTTACTCCCATTTCTGGCAGTCTATTAACGACAAAGGCTTGTGGGTAGGAGAAATAATTGATCGTAAAAAAAATAATGGTCTTTTCGTTGCTTGGGCTAATATAAGTAGTGTTTTAAATAAGCAGGGTAGGGTTGAATATTATGTCTCTCACTTTAGTGATATGACTGAATATAAAAACACACAAGCAGCCTTTGTTCGACGTATTAAAATTGAGAATATTGTTTCTGAAATAGCCATTACCATACTGGAATCTGGATTTTCAGCTATCAATATGACAATAGATAACTGCTTGCAATTATTGGGTAATGAATTAGCGGTTGATAGATGCTATTTATTTAGTCTTTCTGATGATTTATCTTTTATGTCAAATACTCATGAATGGTGTGCTGAAGGTGTTAAGCCAAAAATTGCATTAATGCAAGAAATAGCAGTGGATTTATTTCCATGGCTGATGAAACAACTGTTGGGCAAAAAAGTGGTTCGTATTGATGATGTTGATGATTTACCCGATGAAGCGAGTAATGAATACCTGGAAATGCAACGTCAATCTATTCAATCTATTTTATTTGTGCCTATTTATGATAAAAAACAACTAACGGGGTTTTTCGGTTTTGATCGTGTTAAACAAAAAAGACCGTGGAGAGATGAAGATATTGTTTTATTTAAAATAATTGCCAAAGTTTTCCATCTCGTTCAATACAGACATAATATTGAAATGGAAAATAAGCAGAATTTAAGTAGAACGGTAAAATTATTGGATGAAAATACTGAGTTACTTGAAAAGAATAGAAATTTGGCGGTTAAAACTATTCAGGTACAAGAGCAAGAGCGACATTATTTAGCACATGAGTTACATGATGAATTAGGTCAAATTGTAACGGCAATAAGAATGGATGTGGCTTATTTACAAACATTACTGAATTCAGAAGATAATAGCCCTGCTAAGAAAATGATTGATTCAATCGATAACTTATCCCGAAAAATGATCAGAAATTTACGTTCAACTATCCAGCGCATAAGGCCAGAAACCTTAGATCACTTAGGCTTGATCCCTGCTCTGAATGAGCTGGTCAGTGATTGGTTGAAGCATAATAAAAAGATTACTGTTAAAACAAATTTTATGGAAGAAAATAATATTCTGGATGAAAATATTACCGTTACTTTATATAGAGCCGTACAAGAGGGTTTAACAAATATTTCAAAATATGCTCATGCCAGCCATGTGGAAATAACATTAGAATTGAATCAAGCTAAAAATAGAGTGCAACTCATTATCACTGATAATGGCATTGGGGTAACGGCACATGCTACATCAAAAGAAGGGGTGGGTTTATTAGCGATGGAAGAGCGAGTTAATGCATTACAGGGACTCTATACCATTTCTTCAGCAGAAAAAAGCTCAGGTACTTGTATTATTATTCAGATTCCACTGTAGTTTTATGGCCTAATTTCTCGTTTTCACCGTCCTCGGTTGGGAACGCATAAAACTTTGGAAGTGAGGCTTTAGCCTCGCCTGATTCGTACGAGGCTAAAGCCTCACTTCCAAATATTAGAATAAATATTGTTAGCTATTTACATTGCTTTTGTCAGGCACGGTACGTGTTCCCACGCAGGAGCGTGGGAACGAGAGAAGAGTTTTTAAGAACTTACTTATTAAATTACCGTTCCTTAATAGCTCTGTTTCTTCTTGCATCCATAGGGTTTTGCTGCAAAGGCCGGTAGATTTCTATTCTATCTCCCGCTTTTGCATGCATATTAAGTTTGCAAACTTTTCCGAAGATCCCTACAGGCATTTTTTGTAAATTAATTTCAGGAAATTTCTCTAAAATTCCAGACTTATTAATTAGCTGTTGAACTGTCTCTTCTTGTGTCAGAGTGACAGTGATAAGTTCCTGTTTATCCGAGCTTGCATAAGCGACTTCAATCTTATCCATAAATTTGCTTGGCTCTGTCGGTAAAAGATTTCACCATGGTGTTACAGATTTGATTAAAAACAGCTCCAAACGCCAAGCTGGCAAATTTACCATGCATTTCAAATTCTAAATCAAGTGATATTTTACTGGCATCTTCTCGCAACGGCATAAAATCCCAAACTCCATCTAATGAAGAAAAAGGGCCATCCAATAAAGTCATAAACAATTTTCCATGCCCATCCGCTGTATTTCGGGTGGCAAATGACTTGTTAAAACCTGCTTTGGAAATCTGTAACTCTGCCTCAACAATATTACCTTCTCTTTTTAGAATTTTACTCCCACTACACCAAGGCAAAAACTCCGGGTAAGATTCAATATCATCCACTATGGCAAACATTTGATTAGCAGAGTATTTAACCAAAGCACTTTTTTGTACAGTCGACATTAAAATATTCCAAGAACATGTAAAAAGACTAAGAAAACAGCGGCTGGTGCAACATAACTAATGAGATATTTCCAAAGTACATATTGTAGCTCTGGTATATCTAACTCATCTCGTACATCTTTATCATGCATAACCCAGGCAGAAAATACAGCGATACAAAACCCACCAATAGGTAGCATTAAATTAGCTGTTAAATAGTCTAAAGCATTAAAAATAGTTTTACCTAAAATGGTAAACTCAGACCAGGCATTAAAGGATAAGGCGACCGTAACACCTAAAGCCCATGTGATAGTGCCACTGATGATACTGGCTCTATCACGAGTATAACCTTTATTTTCTACCAACCAAGCAACAATAGGTTCAATTAAAGAAATTGATGAGGTTAATGCGGCAAAGACTAATAAGACAAAAAATAAGATACCAAACAACCATCCACCCGTCATATTGCCAAAGGCAATAGGCAATGTTTGAAAAATTAAGCCAGGGCCTGATGCGGGCTCTAAGCCATTAGCAAAAACTAATGGAAAAATGGCAATACCAGCAAGTAAGGCTACAACAGTATCAGCACCCGCAATATATAAAGTGGTTTTGGCAATTGAAATACCACTGGGTAAATAAGAACCATAAACCATAATCGCTCCCATGCCTAAACCTAAGGTAAAAAAAGCATGGCCCATAGCTGTTAAAACAGCATCACTGTCAATTTCACTAAAATCCGGACTAAAAAGAAAAAACAGTCCTTTAAAATATGACTCACCGGTTGTCATGGCATAAGCCACTAATAACAACAATAAGGCTAATAAAGCGGGCATTAATAATTGAACAGCTTTTTCAAGCCCACTTTTAACACCTTTCCTGACCACACTCATGGTAGCAATCATAAACACGGTATGCCAAAAAATCAGTTGCATGGGGCTGGCAATAAAATTATCAAAAGTTGCCTTAACTTCCATTGCATCAGCAGAAAATCCACCAAAAATAGCTTTAAATACATAAGCACTGGCCCAACCTGCAATCACACTGTAATAAGACAGAATAAGCACACCAGCGATTACCCCCATCCAACCTAAGTAATGCCAGTTTTTATTAGCACCTGCCTCAGTCGATAAGCTTGTTAGTGTGTTGATTGGGCTTTGCCTTCCTCTTCGCCCCATCATGGTTTCGGCAATCATAATAGGGATACCAATGGCCAGTACACAGGCTAAATACACTAAAACAAAAGCACCTCCTCCATTTTCACCAGTAATATAAGGAAATTTCCAAATATTACCTAAACCAACTGCTGAACCTGTCGCAGCCAAAATATAAGCGAATCGTGATGACCATTCTCCGTGTATCGATTTTGTATTTGCCATTTTCTTATCAAGTGTCCTAAAAAACTAAATAGTTACGTTCATTATCTACTAATCAAGTAAAATACCAAAATATTTCGTTTAAAACACCCTCATAGCTATGGCTGGTAAAAAATCTAAAAAGAACAAACGTCAAGACAACACAATCGCCTTAAATAAACAGGCATCTCATGAGTTTTTTATTGAAGACACATTTGAAGCAGGTTTGGTGCTAGAAGGCTGGGAAGTAAAAAGCCTTCGTGAGGGTCGCGTACAACTTAAAGAAAGCCATATTATTATTCACAAAGGTGAAGCATGGTTATTAGGGGCGCATATTTCGCCATTATTGTCAGCATCAACTCATATTGTTCCTGATAGAGTCAGGCGTAAGAAATTATTATTACACGCTTATGAATTGGATAAATTGATTGGTGGCGTTGAACGTAAAGGTTATACCATTGTCCCTCTTTCTATGTATTGGATAAAAGGACGTGCTAAACTTAAAATAGGTTTAGCGAAAGGTAAAAAATTACATGATAAACGGGCAGTATCCAAAGATAGAGATTGGCAACGTGATAAAGCTCGGATTATGAAACACGGGTAGAGACAAAACAAGGCATGCCCTGTCTCTACAGAATAAATACAACAAGTTAAGCCATGAAAATCTCTAAAAGTATTTTTGCAGTGAGCTTTATTTGTTTGCTTTCAGCCTGCTCCACAAGCATTAATAAATTTAATAGTCCAGTAACAGCGGTCGAAAAGTTCTCAACAACGGGTTCAGTGCCTGTTGCTGAGAAATGGTGGTTAGCATTTAATGATCCTGTATTAAATAACTTAATTGATCAGGCGCTTAAACAAAATTTTAATTTGCGTGCGGCTTATGACCGTTTGGCTCAAGCTAGAGCGATTGCAAAGAAAACAGGTGCTGAATTAGTCCCTCAGCTTAATGGCTCTTTTGCGGCAACTCGTAATATATCTAAGGGTAATTCAGGGCAAACAACTTTAGATCAATTTTCTGCTGGGTTTGCCGCCAGTTATGAACTGGATTTGTGGGGTCGGATTCGTTCGGGTATGAATGCGGCAGAACTGGATCAAAAAGCAGCTCAAGAAGATATACAAAGTGCAGCCATTTCATTAACGGCTGAACTGGCAAGTACCTGGTATAAATTAATAGACCAGCGTTTGCAATCTGCCTTATTGGATAGGCAAATTAAAATTAACCAAGATAATGTTAATATATTAATG
The DNA here is from genome assembly GCA_024277935.1 of Gammaproteobacteria bacterium. Classification (GTDB taxonomy): domain Bacteria; phylum Pseudomonadota; class Gammaproteobacteria; order Methylococcales; family Methylomonadaceae; genus QPIN01. Next base: position 16,048 of record JAJRUF010000049.1, on the reverse strand, counting down.
ATGCGCTTTAAGCTTGGACAGGCTAGGGCAGCTGATGTATTACAACAAAAACAATTATTGCAATCGACTTTTGCAGATAAAGCAACCGTGCTGGCCAATATTAAAAGCTTTGAGTATCAACTGGCAACTCTGATGGGAAAACCAGCAAACAGCTTGGTATTACCTGAAAAAATGAACTTCCCAGCACTTCCTCCCAAACCAAAGACAGGTTTAAGTAGTGAGTTAATACAACGCAGGCCTGATATTCGTAAAGCTTATTTAAAAGCTCAGGCAGCCGACCAACGTATTGCTGCCGCTATTGCAGATCGTTTTCCTAAAATAAGCTTGTCAGCCAGTATTAATAGCAATACCGCCGATTTACAAAGCCTATTTAATAACTGGTTGGCAACCTTGGCGGGTAATCTGGTGTTGCCGCTTATTGATGGACATCGACGGGTTGCAGAAGTGGAGCGGAATAAAGCTATTTTTTCTGAATCTGTTAACCAATATGCAGAGGCCATTGTTAGCTCTATTCAAGAGGTTGAAACCGCGTTGATTCAAGAACAGCAACAATGGCTATTTTTGGATAAAGTGGAACAGCAACTTATTTTATCCAGAGAAGCGAATGAGCAACTGCAATTACGTTATCAGTATGGTGGGCTGGATTTTTTACGCGTTTTGACGGCTCGTCTTAGTGTACAGTCATTAGAGCGTTCGCGTATTCGTGCGGAACGTGAATTAATTGATTTTCGGATTAATCTTTATAAAGCCCTGGCAGGAGGTTGGCCATTGCAAGTCCCTGTTCAATATACACCTCAAAACTTAATTAAAGAAAACTCATAATGTCTGAACACTGGCCAAAAATAATTAAAAAAAATCGACTTCAGCTGATTATTGCATTGATTATTATTTGTGTGGCAGGAAGCTTATCTGCTTACTGGCTGACTAACCGGCCTAAAGCGCCCAAAATTATAGCGAAACAGGTTCTTCCACAGGTTACTGTTATCCCTGTAAAAGTAATAGATCATCCCACTACCATTTATGCCATGGGAAATGTAATCCCGTCACAAAGCGTAAATTTAACTTCTCGTATCAGTGGTATGGTCACTTCATTAGGCGATAATTTTATCGAGGGTGGCTTACTTAAAAAAGGCGAGAAAATTGTGCAGTTAGACCCCACTGATTTTAAATTGGTGATACAGCAGAAAAAAAGTGATCTGGCACAAGCTGAATTTAATCTAAAATTAGAACAAGGCCAACAAGCGATAGCCAAGCGTGAATTTGAATTATTAGGTGCAAAACTAACGCCGCAGGAATTGGAACTGGTATTACGTAAGCCACATTTAAAAGCGGCTGCAAGTAAAGTACAAGCAGCCAAGGCGATACTACAGCAGGCAAAATTAGATTTAAAGCGAACTTTAACACGCTCTCCTTTTGATGCCATTATTTTACAACGAAATGCTAATATTGGATCCTGGATTTCCACCTTTTCAACCGGTACTCCCTTAGCAAAACTGGCAGGTACAAGTAGTTTCTGGATTGATACTTCGGTTCCGATGGATAAACTAAAGTGGCTGTCTATTCCGGGAATTAGTCAGCAACCCCCATCGACCGCAAAAGTAACTTATGATAGTGCTTGGGGGAAAGGTGTCTTTCGAAAGGGAACGATTAAACGTTTAAAAGCAGAAGTTGAAGCTTCGGGCAGGATGGCTAAAATTATTGTTGAAGTCATGGATCCATTAAGCCAAAAGGCTGAAAATAAAAATGCGCCACCTATGGTGTTAGGTACTTTTGTTAGAGTTGCTATTACTGGGAAAACCTTACACAAGGTGATTGCCTTACCTGAAAATACTTTACATGATGGGCGTTATATTTGGCTGATTGAGCAACAGGTTTTAAAAATTAAAGAAGTGAGTCCTATTTGGGTTGAGCAGGGAATGATTTACTTGAAAAAACAACAATTACCAAGCAATGCTCAAGTAATTAGCAGTAATCTATCGACTCCTGTGGAGGGGATGAAAATTCGTATTGTTAATAAGCATTTTTAAACCCTATCCATTATTGGTGCACAGCTTAAAAACCTGCATTCCAAAAGACTTATTGCTAATAAGGATATGTTTTTTAGAACGATACTTTAATCCACCACCAATGTTGGCATTCCTGCCTGTACTAACCCAGTAAGCTTATGCAAATTTCCAATTCTTTTACTATTAAAGGCCCTATTAGCTGGATGGTTAATAATGCAGTGTCCGCTAATTTGATTATGCTTGCCTGTATTTTAGGAGGCTATCTGTTTTTACAGAATATGAAACAGGAAGTCTTTCCTCAGTTTCAGGTTGATGCGGTTAGAATTAGTGTGGCTTATCCAGGTGCCAGCCCAGAAGAGATTGAAACAGGCATTATTTTAGCCGTTGAAGATGCTATTAGTAGTGTGGAGGGTATTGATGAGGTGCGTTCATTAGCCGTGGAAAATACGGCGAGTGTGACTGTAGAAGCGATGAATGGCGTAGATACACAAGTGCTTGCACAAGATTTACAGCAACAAGTTGACCGTATCACCACTTTTCCTGAAGATGCAGAAGAGCCGCAGATAAAAGTCCTGACTATTCGACGGCGTGGGCTTACCTTAGCACTGTATGGCGATACCAGTGAACAAAACTTGCATGAAATGGCAGAACAGTTTCGGCAACGCTTATTGCAAGATAAGCAGATTACTCAGGTTGAACTGAAAGGCGTTAGACCACTAGAAATAAGCATCGAAGTAAGCCAGGAAAATTTGCGTCGTTATGGCTTAACTATTTCTGATATTGCTCAACGTATCGCTAAATCCAGTGTTGAATTACCGGGTGGTAGTATTAAAACTGATGCGGGTGAAATTCTGATTCGGATGAAAACACGAAAGGATTTTGGTCAGGACTTTGCTAATATTTCTATCATCACCACAGCAGATGGCTCGCAAGTTTTATTGGGAGAAATAGCCAGCATTAACGATGGCTATGAAGATAATGATTATTCAGCAACTTATGATGATAAACCTGCTGTTTTAATACAAGTCTATAGTGTGGGAAAACAAACACCGATTCAAATTTCAAAAGCAGTTAAACAATATATCCAGCAAATTAATCAGCAACTTCCCAAAGGCATACAGGCTGAAATATTACAGGATAGCTCTAAAAGTTATGAACAGCGGATTGATTTATTATTGCGAAACAGCGCTATGGGGCTGGTGCTAGTCTTTGTGACTCTAGCCTTGTTTTTGGAATTACGGTTAGCCTTCTGGGTAATGATGGGGATTCCTATCGCATTTTTAGGTTCATTTTTAATTTTGCCCTCATTAGGTGTAACCTTAAATATGATTTCCTTATTTGCCTTTATTATTGCTCTGGGTATTGTGGTTGATGATGCCATTATTATTGGTGAAAATATTTACCATTACCGGCAAGAGGGGTTGCCTCCTGTGCAGGCCGCAATTAAAGGTGCACAAGAAATGGCTATACCGGTTACTTTTAGTATCTTGACCAATATTGCCACCTTTATGCCGCTATTTTTTATGCCAGGTGTTATGGGCAAAATATTTTCTATGATCCCAGCCGTGGTTATCACCGTATTTTTAATTTCACTGGCAGAAAGTTTATTTATATTACCTCATCACCTAGCTCACCTAGGGCCAATAAAACATAAAGGCATACAAGCATGGATTCATACCAGGCAACAGCGCTTTAGTCATGCTTTTAGATATTGGGTTAATCATAGTTATGGTCACTTTTTAGAGCGCGTACTTAATCACCGTTATTTAACGATGGTTGCTGCATTCTCATTACTATTAGTCACCTTGTCTTATGCTCTAAGTGGACGCATGGGAATGACCATGTTCCCAAAAACAGAGTCTGACTTTGCCAAAGTAACCGTTACCTTGCCTTACGGCACAGCAATAGAAAAAACTAAAGCTGTCGTAAAACAACTGGTTCACACAGCTGATCAAGTGGCTAAGCAAAGTGGACAAGCAGAAAAGCTAGTACAAGGTGTTTTTGCTGATATAGGGGTGTCTGGTAGCCATAAAGCCATTGTTAGCGTGTATTTAACTGACCCTGAAATACGCAATAAGATAATGAGTACAGAACAGTTTACTCAAAAATGGCGGGCTTTAACCGGTGATATTACCGGGGTAGACACACTACTTTTTGAATCTGATGCGGGAGGCCCTGGTGCAGGTTCTGCAATAACCATTGAACTCAATCATCGTGATTTGGGGGTGTTGGAAAAAGCGAGTGAACAATTGGCAGAAGCTTTACGCGCTTACCCTATGGTAAAAGATGTTGATGATGGCTTTAGCCCAGGCAAACAACAATATGATTTTAGTCTGACAGCTGAGGGAAAAAGTCTAGGTTTAGATGAACTAACAGTAGGCCGGCAATTACGCGATGCTTTTTATGGGGCAGAAGTCTTACGTCAACAGCGAGGCCGTAATGAGCTTAAAATTATGGTGAGATTGCCCAAATCGGAGCGGTCTTCTGCTATGGATATGAATAATTTTTTACTCTGGACAGCTAATAAAACTGAAATCCCCGTTAAAGAAGTCGTCAAAATAAAAAAAGGTCGAGCTTATACCGAAATTAATCGACGAAATGGCCGGAGAAACGTACAGGTAAAAGCGGGTGTGACTCCTAGGAGTAAAGCAGGTGAAATTATTGCTGATTTGGAAGCAACAACGCTAGCAAAAATGCTTAAACAATACCCGGGATTGCATTACAGTTTCCAGGGGAGACAAGCTGATATGGCAGATAGTGTCGGAAGCCTAAAGCTTAGTTTTGTATTTGCTTTATTAGCTATTTATGCCATGTTAGCCATTCCATTTCAAAGCTATATTTTGCCTTTAATTGTGATTGTTAGTATTCCTTTTGGCATTATTGGTGCAATTTTTGGTCATTTATTAATGGGCTATAGTCTAAGTATTCTTAGTTTACTCGGGGTTGTAGCATTATCAGGTATCGTAGTGAATGATTCTCTAGTGCTTATTAATCATGCTAATCAATTACGTGCTGAACATCCTGAAAAACCAGCGGCTAATATTATTAAGATGGCGAGTATTCAGAGGTTTAGGCCTATTATTTTAACCACGATGACGACTTTTTTGGGCTTAATGCCAATGATTTTAGAAACTTCCAGGCAGGCAAAAATATTAATTCCTATGGCAATATCTATTGGTTTTGGTATTGTTTTTGCTACCCTGATAACACTGGTTCTCATTCCTTCTCTTTATCTGGTGGTTGATGATTTACAAAATTATAAATTGAAAAGAAAAGCTATACCGTAGGGGCTGTCCCTTGTGGTTGCCCTAGTCCTTTGTGGGTTTCATTATGGAAATTAACCTAAGGGGGGGCAACCACAAGGGACTGCCCCTACGGATCATTATTTAGCACAACAATGGAATATTTGGATGGTTATAAAAGAGATCGACTGATAAATTATAAATAAATGATAAGATAAGTTAGAATACAGCATTTTGATTTAAGCCTTAGCCTTTATGTTAAATAAAATCATCATAACGCTATTTTGCTGCTCACTCATCGCATGTGCAACCAGTCCAACAGGCAGGTCACAGTTTATTTATATGCCTGATTCACAAGTGAATCAAATGGGATTGCAAGCTTTTGATAATTTAAAAAAACAAAAGCCGATCAGTAAAAACCTACAATACACTAAATTTGTTAACTGTATTGTTGAAGCGATTACTTATGAAATAGGGGGTAACTGGGAGGCTGTCGTTTTTAAGGATGATACTTTAAATGCTTTTGCCTTACCCGGAAATAAAATTGGTGTACATACAGGACTTATTAGATTAGTTGATAATCAAGACCAGCTTGCAGCCGTTATTGGACATGAAGTAGGGCACGTACTGGCCAGACATAGCAATGAGCGAATGTCACAGAAAACAGCAGTAAACTTAGGTGTGTCTCTTGTTTCAGCGGCTAGTGCTCCTACCTCTGCTTTAGGTCAATTAGCCGTAAGTGCCTTAGGTATTGGTGCTCAATACGGAATTATTCTACCTTTTAGTAGAACCCAAGAAAGTGAAGCAGATATTATTGGTTTGGAATTAATGGCTAAGGCTGGGTTTGATCCTAGACAGAGTATTGTATTATGGCAAAAAATGGCTCAGGCAAGTAAGGGGGGACAGCCCGCTGAATTTATGTCAACCCATCCCTCTCATGCTACTCGCATAAAAGAGCTTTCTGAATATCTTCCTAAGGTAATACCTTATTATCAGGATGCCCAATCCATTGGAAAAACACCTCACTGTAGTAAATAATTATAGATGAACCCAAATTTAGATCGATTACACCCCTATCCTTTTGCTAAGCTTAACAAGTTGAAACAAGGTATTACAGCACCACAAGATAAAAGCCATATAGCTTTATCAATTGGTGAACCAAAACATGAGACACCTGATCTTATTCATAAAGCACTGAAAGAACATGCCGATGGTATTGCTAAATATCCAGCAACAAAGGGTATTGCTGAACTGAGAGAGGCTATTGCCGCCTGGATTAGTCAGCGTTTTAATATTGCTTTAGAGGATATAAGTGCTGAGAACCAGGTTTTACCAGTGAGTGGTACACGCGAAGCATTATTTTCTTTTGCTCAAGTGGTGGTTGATTCATCAAAGCCAGATGCATTGGTTATTATGCCTAACCCTTTTTATCAAATTTATGAAGGGGCTACACTGTTAGCAGGTGCCGAGCCTTACTTTTTAAATACCACTGAGAAAACGGGCTATTTGCCTGATTTTGATACCGTTCCCGATGCAATATGGCAACGTTGCCAGTTAATTTTTATTTGCTCACCTGGTAATCCAACAGGTGCCGTTATCTCAGAAAAAGAACATAGAAAACTTATTCAATTGGCAGAAAAATTTGATTTTATTATTGCCTCTGATGAGTGCTATACAGAAATTTATGATGCTGAGAATACACCGCCCCAAGGCTTATTAGAATCAGCTTACAATATGGGGAATACGGCCTTTAATCGCTGTGTTATGTTCCAAAGTCTTTCCAAACGATCTAACGCACCCGGTCTAAGGTCTGGTTTTGTTGCAGGAGATGCTGAAATATTAAAAAAATATTTTGAATATAGAACCTATCAAGGTTGCGCCCTTCCTTTTCCTACTCAATATGCCAGTACCGCAGCATGGAAAGATGAACAGCATGTCAAACAAAATAGAGTTTTATATCGCCAAAAATTTACCGCCTTTATAGATATTTTAGGCGATATTTGTAGTATAAGAAAACCAGCCGGAAGCTTTTATATATGGCTTAAAACACCTATTTCTGATACAGAATTTGCACAGCAATTATTTGCTCAACAAAATATTACTGTTTTACCGGGTAGCTATTTATCTCGCGAGGCTAATGGTATTAACCCAGGTAAAAATCATATTAGAATTGCGCTTGTTGCTCCTACCGATGAGTGTATCGAAGCGGCTAACCGTATTAAACATTTTATTAACACATTAGACTAAAAACGTATGTCAAACTTAGAAAAAATTATTAATGACGCTTTTGAAAATCGCGCCGACATCACACCATCAACTGTCTCAGCTGAAATTCGTTCAGCTGTAGAAGATGCTATCAATATGCTTGATGCTGGTACTGCACGGGTTGCAGAAAAAACATCGGGTGAGTGGGTGGTTAACCAGTGGTTAAAGAAAGCTGTTTTACTGTCTTTCAAAATTAATGAAAATCGAGTGATTGAAGGTGGAAATACGCGTTATTACGATAAAGTAGAAGCTAAATTTTCTACTCACTCACCTGAAGATTTTGTTAAAGGGGGCGTTCGCGTCGTACCCAACGCAGTAGCTCGTCATGGTTCGTACATTGCTCCAGGGGCTATTTTAATGCCTTCTTTTGTTAATATAGGGGGTTATGTAGACAGTGGTACTATGGTCGATACATGGGCATCCGTAGGTTCTTGTGCACAAATTGGTAAAAATGTACATTTATCAGGAGGCGTAGGCATTGGCGGTGTTTTAGAGCCATTGCAAGCGGGGCCAACCATTATTGAAGATGACTGCTTTATTGGCGCACGCTCAGAAATTGTTGAGGGCGTGATTGTAGAAAAAGGTGCTGTTATTTCAATAGGGGTTTATATTGGCCAAAGTACTAAAATCTTTAACCGCATGACAGGTGAAATCACATTTGGCCGAGTACCAGCTGGAGCCGTTGTTGTGCCCGGTAATTTACCTTCTAAATGTGGAACTTATAGCTTATATTGTGCAGTTATTATCAAGCAAGTTGATGAAAGAACGCGTAGCAAAACAGGTATTAATGAGTTGTTGCGTGATTGATAGTTTTATTTAACTACACGTTAATATTGACGTTATAAAGTAACATGTAGCCTCGATTTCGTTTCACTACATCAAGGCTACATGATACATTACTTGTTATCGGCAAGAATAACTCAGTAATTGAATAGTTTTTTGTAAACCTGCGTGGTCTAACTGTGTCTATTTATCTGTATTATCAAGTGATGATTGCTGAACCTCTACTGTTTCACTATTACTGGAATTAAAAAGACCTGTAATCTTTTCCCATAAAGTTTTATCTAGCTTTCGTTTAGGAATATCAATGCTAGTCTCGTTAGATTCTCTTTTGACGGGTAAGGTGCTTGGCCTTAAGTCTCCCTGAATACTACTTAACTTGTCATTTACAAAAAATAAAGAAACTCTTTTTTGAGTTCTTTCTTTACCCCCCGGTTGATCTGAATAGATATAATCCCAGCGTTTGTGATGAAAAACATCAACTAACATAGGAGAACCCATAATATATAATACCTGTCTCTTAGTCATGTGTGGACGAAGTTGGTCAATAATTTCTTGGCTAATCATATTACCTTGTTGAATATCCAGGGAATAAACTCCGGGTAAGTTGTTCATTACTGTTGAGCAAGCTGATAAAGTCAAGAGTGTGAAGAGTGCTAAGGGGTGAATGGTTTTTCTCATTTTTTCTTAAATCAAATAACGTATAAGGAAAATCATACCGTATGTTTAAAGATAATCCTATAAAAGTATCTGCGAGAGTTAGCAAAAAAAGATACAATTAGATTTTCCTAATGTGTTCTATTGGTTAGAGCTTAGGGGAATTATGTTTATCTGGAGAATAACTGTTGGAAACTAATGATTTAAGAAGTGTGGGCTTAAAGGTTACATTGCCTCGTGTAAAGATTTTAGAAATTTTGGAGAAACAGACTGAGCAGCGGCATTTAACTGCTGAAAATGTCTATAAAATTTTATTAAGTGAAAACGAGGAAATTGGTTTAGCCACTGTTTATCGAGTTTTAACTCAATTTGAGGCGGCTGGGTTGGTTACGCGGCACCACTTTGAAGGTGGAAATTCTATTTTTGAATTAAATAGTGGGAATCACCATGACCATATTGTTTGTATGAAGTGTGGGAAAGTCGATGAATTTACCGATAGCACGATAGAACAGCATCAACTTGATGTGGCTAAAAAGTTAGGCTATGAATTAACAGACCATAGTTTATATCTGTATGGTATCTGTGCTCAATGTAAAAAGCAGGCATAGCATCTTATGTTTAAACCGTTAACGCTTTTTATTGGCTTGCGATATACGCGGGCTAAACGTAGAACACAATTTATTTCTTTTATTACCTTAACTTCTGTCCTGGGCATAGCCTTGGGTGTCACCGCTTTAATTGCCGTATTATCTGTAATGAACGGCTTTGAATCTGAGTTGCGTGACCGTATTCTAGGTATGACCTCTCATACCACTATTTCTGGACGAAGTGGAAAACTTTATGATTGGCAGCAATTAGAAAAGGAAGTAAGCGGCAAACCTCACGTTATCGGTGTTGCACCTTTTGTTAAAGGGCAGGTGATGATTAATGCGGGCAGGCGTGTGAGTGGAACATTAATCCGCGGTATTATCCCAAAATATGAACCTCAAGTATCTGAAATAGCAAGTAATATGAAGGCTGGGAAGTTGTCTGATTTAGTTGCCAGTAAATTTGGAATTGTTTTAGGTGCTGAGTTGGCAAATTATTTAGGTGTGATGCCTGGGGATAAAATAACACTTATTACTTCTCAACTTAATTCAACACCCGCAGGTATTTTACCTAGGTTAAAACGTTTTACTGTGGTTGGTATTTTTCGAGTCGGAATGTATGAATATGACCGTAATATGGCTCTTATTCATATTGATGATGCAAAAAAGTTATTTCGCTTAGGTGATGCTGTGAATGGCTTGAGGCTAAAGCTTGACGATTTATTTAATGCTCCCCAAATTGCCCAGGGCTTAGCCAATGAACTTTACAATCATTACCGTGTGAGTGACTGGACTAAAGCGCATAGTAATTTTTTTAGGACTATTAAAACTGAAAAAAGAGTTATGTTTATTATCTTATTATTAATTGTTGCTGTTGCTGCTTTTAATATTGTTTCAACCCTGGTAATGGTTGTAACTGACAAGCGTGGTGATATTGCTATTTTAAAAACGCAAGGCTTATCTAATATGTCAGTGATGGGGATTTTTATTATTTTAGGCGGTATTATAGGTATGATTGGCACAATGCTAGGGACGGTTTGTGGCGTATTACTGGCTTTAAATATTGAGACTATTGTTCCCGCTATTGAAAGTTTTTTTGGTGTTCATTTTATGGCAGCTGATGTTTATTATATTAGTGATGTGCCTTCAAAACTGGAGTGGAGTGATGTTTATACCATTGCTACTGTTTCCTTTGTATTATCTTTAGTGGCTACGCTTTATCCCGCTTGGCAGGCTTCCAGAGTTAATCCAGCTGAGGTATTGAGATATGAATAAGTCAGTTATTCTGCAGTGTCAGCAACTGACTATGCGTTACCAACAAGGCGACCTGGATGTTAGTGTTTTAAAAGGTATTGATTTATCTATAAATGCCGGTGAACGTGTTGCCATTATGGGGGCTTCCGGCTCAGGAAAAAGCACCTTATTACATTTATTAGGTGGTTTGGAAAAGCCGACAAAAGGCAGTGTCATATTAGATGGTGAAAACCTTAATACGATTAGTTCATCAAAACTAAGTAAACTAAGAAATCGTTCTTTAGGTTTTATTTACCAGTTTCATCATTTACTGGGGGAGTTTACTATTTTAGAAAACGTGGCAATGCCACTTTTAATCGCTGGGCAGTCGGTCAAAGAAGCGCGGATAAAGGCTAGAGACTTATTGGTTCGTGTTGGCTTAGGCCATAGAATTGAACATAAGCCGGGTGAGTTATCAGGTGGTGAAAGGCAACGAGCAGCCGTTGCAAGGGCATTAATTAATAAACCTAAATGCGTGTTAGCGGATGAACCTACGGGTAATTTAGACAGTAAAACAGCAGAGCAAATATATCAATTAATGTTGGAGCTGAATCAAGAACTACAAGTTAGCTTTTTAGTGGTTACTCATGATATTAATTTGGCAAAAAGAATGGATACCGTCTTACATATGGAAGACGGCTTACTGCTGTAGAGACAAGGCAAGCCTTGTCTCTCTATGAGGCTACCGCTTTTTTCTACGATTCCATTGACTGTTTACATGGTATCTCCAAAAAAGTCGAATACCAAAATAACCAATAATAGAAGATATAATCCCTAGAATTAAGCATCCAAACAAAAAAGGCCCACCAATCTCTCCTAAGCTAGATAATATACTCTCTAGGCTAAATTCAAAGTCATCGTCAGGAAGTGACTGCCCTAAAGATTGTAATCCCACGATATAGGCAAAATAAAACATGGGGGGCATTGTTAGTGGGTTAGTTATCCAGACCAGTGCAACTGAGATAGGTAAATTAGCTCTAAAATAAAAGGCAGCAACAGCGGCAATTGCCATCTGCCCGGGGGTAGGAATCCACGCTGCAAATAAGCCAATGGCAAAAGCTAAAGAAACTGATCGACGGTTTAAGTGCCATAAATTAGGTTCATGTAACCTATCCCCCAAGAACTGTAAGCTTTTTTGTTGCTTAAGTTTTTCAGGATCAGGCATATATTTTTTTATTAATTTTTTCGGCATGATACTGTTGTTTTAGTTAATTATCTGTTAAGTTTATCAGGTTAATTATATTAGTGTTATTTTCTTAATGTTTATTAAATTAGCCGCTATACTTATCTGAATAGGCATTCAAAAGGGCTTGGTATGAAAAACATTAGCAGTACTGCATCATTTTCCCAGAATGTAAAACGGTTAAAAGCAAATTACTCAAAAGAGAGTGGCGTTCCTTTGGGGCAACAAGTCTCGGAAGAGGCAAAACAGCAAAATGAAGCAAAAGCAACAGAGTTAACATTTGAAGCTATAAAAAAACAGAATAATAAGGCTGTACTTCAAGCAAGTGTGAGCGTTAGTGTTGGCGTGGGGAACGAGCCTTTAGCTTTACTCTATAAAACTGCAATTAAAGGCATTAATGATGTTTTAAAAGCTGATTTTGGAGACAATGCTATAGCAACGGCATTGGATTCTGGTATAGATGCAAGCCCTCAAGCTACCGCTGATAGGATTGTATCAATGAGTACCGCTTTTTTTACCCAGTATCAAGAACAGAATGCTGATATGTCTACTGAAGAGGCGGTTAAATCATTTGTTAAGCTTATTGGCGGTGGCGTAGATCAAGGATTTTCTGAAGCAAGAGATGTATTAAAAGGGCTTAAAGTATTGGATGGTGATATTGCAAGTAATATTGATACAACTTATAACCTTGTTCAGAAAGGCTTGCAGGCTTTTGTAGATAATTATAATACTGCTAAAAAAGAACCGTTTGCGAGTACTTAATAGAAGACTAAAATTTAATTTACTGTGTTTTTATCAACCCTCTGTTTTGTAGCTGGGATTGTTACGGTTCAACAGTTCTCTGAGTTGCCTGAAATTCAGTGGGTTGTAAGTTTAATGACTGTTATCCTTAGCTTAAGTTATTTTCGCTTATGGCGGCTGATGTTTTTTACTATCGGATTATTATGGGCAATATACTTTGCTCATATTCATTTAGCCGATAGATTATCTGTAGATTTGGAAGGGCGAAAAATACTTATTGAAGGACAGGTTATAGGATTGCCTAATAAAGATGACCCGCGCGTCAGGTTTGATTTTTTAGTATTAAAATCAGCCTTTCAGTTACCCAAAAAAATTAGACTGAGCTGGTACTTTCCCAAGCAAGAGATTAAATCAGGGCAACGCTGGCAATTTACCGTTAAATTAAAAAAACCTCATGGCAGATTTAATCCTGGAGGTTTTGATTATGAGCGTTGGTTGTTTGTAGAGGGTATTGGAGCAACAGGGTATGTCAAAAGTAGCCCAAGACCAAAATTGCTAGCAACAATATCTAAATGGCAACGTTACTTAGCATTACGGCAAGCAATTTCTGATCAAATCAGCCTTTTATTAGCAAATAGTGAAAATGTTGGTTTAATAAAAGCGCTAACCATAGGTGATAAGCATGAGATAAGTGAAAGTCAATGGGAAGTTTTTAGAAAAACGGGAACGGTCCACTTGCTAGCAATCTCAGGTTTGCATATTGGTTTAATTTCTGGCTTGGTGTTTTTGCTGATGTTAAAAATAGCAACTAAATTATCTGTTGATTCACCGCAAAGAATTGCAGCCATAAGTGCCTTGGTGGTTGCTATATTTTATGCGGCATTGGCTGGTTTTTCAGTGCCGACTCAGCGAGCCTTAATTATGTTGCTTGTTTTTATGTCAGCAATGATTATGCAACGGAATACAGCTATTAAAAATACCTTGGCATTAGCCATGCTTGGGGTGCTGATATTTGATCCCTTAGCGGTATTATCAGCTGGTTTTTGGCTATCATTTTTAGCCGTTAGTATTATTGCATACAGCCTGTCCGGGCGGCTTGGTAAAACGGGGTATTGGATAGGCGTAACTAAAACCCATTTTGTAACCGCTATTGCACTATCTCCTTTGTTAATTTTATATTTTCAGCAGATTTCAATTATCGCGCCTTTAGCTAATTTTATCGTAGTTCCTATTGTCAGTTTAGTGGTGGTGCCCTTATGTTTTATTGCGGTATTAACAATGTTTGCATCCACTCAATTGGCAGAATTGTTTTTACAGTTGGTCGACTTAATATTAACTGGCTTATGGAAGTTGTTGTCGGTTATGGCAGGCTTACCTTTTGCCTCAATTACAACAGACTCATATCCTTTATATGCCATACTTTTTGCCTTGTTTGGAGTTTTTATTTTATTGGCACCTAAAGGCATACCTGCACGGTGGCTAGGCGGTGTTTTATTATTTCCATTACTTTTTACTAAACAGGACACGCTAAAAGATGCAGAACTTGAGATGACCTTACTGGATGTAGGGCAAGGTTTATCAGCAGTGATACAAACAGCGCATCATGCACTGGTGTTTGATACAGGTGCAAAATATTCAACACAGTTTAATATGGGCAACTCAGTTGTTATTCCTTTTCTTAAATATAAAAGAATACAAAAAGTAGATACCTTATTAATTAGCCACGGTGATAATGATCATATTGGTGGTGCTCAGGCTATTATTGAGCAAATCAATGTACAACGTATTATATCCAGTGTTCCAAAATTATTAGAGCCTTCTAAAGCTGAATTTTGCAGAGCAGGGCAACAATGGCTTTGGGATAAGGTAATGTTTAAGATTATTTCACCCATTGCCAATGGATTTAACAGTGAAAATAATAGTTCATGTGTTTTACAAGTGAGTACACAGAAAAAGAGTATTTTATTAACAGCAGATATAGAAAAAGAAGCGGAAAGCTGGCTAATTAAACAATATGAGGTAGCGTTAAAAAGTGATGTATTAATTGCACCACACCACGGCAGTAATACATCATCGACAATGCCTTTTTTAAAAGCAGTTGACCCACAAGTTATTTTAATTCCTGCCGGTTATAGAAACCGATTTTCTTTTCCACATAAAAAGGTGATAGGTCGGTATGCCAGTTTAAATAAAAACTGGATGAATACAGCAAAGCAGGGCGCGATAAGCGTTGCAATAAAAAATCAGCAATTAACGGTTACTTCAACAAGGAAAGATAGAGGGAAGTATTGGAATTAACGGTAGTGGGTTAAATTTGTAGCTTTAACAAATACATTCTCATTAATAACAGCTTTTTGTGGCGCAGGCTTTAGCCTGCACCTCAATAATGGATAAATTATTAAAATAAGCTATTATCACAGCAATTCTAAATATGAACTTCCTCCAGCCATCATCAGCAAGTGACCTGAGATGGTTTAACCCTATTTAGATAAAAAACATTAAAAGATATGAATTACACTTGAAAACAATGGATTTAATACTAACAATATGGAGGGTCTTTAAAATAAAGCTAATCTCCCCCCTCTTACAGCCAGTAAGCAAAAGGGAGCGCTGTCTGTTGAGTCATTGAGCCGTCCTTGGCATTTTTACGGATTTCGATACCTAGCATTTATCTTTTGATCTGGCGGCTTAATTTCTAGACCTTCCACCATAAAGACTAATAGTACCTGAAAACTCTTAAAATAATGGTATTTTGTTAAAGCTTTGATATCATTAAAAAATGTTTTACGTGTACCTAATTCTTCTCTCACTAACTGGTAGTTGGCATCCATCAGTTGTAAAATGCCGTGAAATAGAAATGCCAACAGATTAAGGGTTAGCAAGGTCATGGATAAAAACTGCTTCCCGGGAAAAATAATGAAAAATAATGGGGTCAGTTCTAACATTCCAACATCAATGCCTCTTCATGTTTTTTCACTGCTCTACTTGGCAATAGCCATGTACTTACTACCCAGTTAAATCGGTCACAGACCTGACTCAATATCTCTAGCCATTGCTTTCTATCCTCATTATCTCGATAAATATCTTCGTGGCGATCGCCGCGTGAAGTTATATGATACAGTGCTCCTGCATATTCTATTCTTAAAGGTCTTGCCATAAGTTTAACTATAGAGCCTCTTGCAAAACCAATAAAACCGAAGAATATTCTTAGCAAGATGAGCTAAAAAAAAGAAGAACTTACTCATAAATGGTAAAATAGGAAGCCTAAAAAACAATCTAAAAGTCCCAATAAAT